>CAZFUR010000067.1:0-8196 GCA_964522245.1 uncultured bacterium
CATCATCGGACAACCCCAACTCCTCTTTGACCGATAACATGATATCCGTTCGCTCTTGACGTAACTTTTCAGCTTGAGTAAAGATAACATCCTCGCTTGCCACTTTTTGAGATAACGCCTCAACATTATTTTTTATCATTATGGTTTGAATCTCTTCAGCTATGCTCAATAATCTCGAATACAAATGAGTTTCACGCTCTAATAAAGATGCTATTTTTCTGACTTTCTCAAGACTAATTTTCATCATCTGAACCTCCATTCATGTTAACTGTTCTATCATCAAGGTATCTGTCGAACTGTTCCATAAGAGCATCTGCTATGCCCAAACCACCTCGTTGCGCTATTTTTTTGCTTATTTCCGAATCCATCATCTCTTCAAATATGTCTTCCGCATTGCCTCCATCGATCAATTTTGAGTCTGGAATAGTCTTTCTCATCTGTTTAAAAAGCAAATTTACAAACATTGATTCAAATTCGTGTGCCACATGTTGAAGTTTCTGTTTTTTATCATTCAGACCGGAATTTTTTACCGTTTTGCTTAAATTTATCGCATTTTGTTCCATTTTTTTCCCTAGAACAGACTGCACATCATTATTTACCTTAGGAAAAGTATCCATACACACCTCTTACATAAGTATTAATTCAGCGTGAATAGCGCCTGCTTTTTTCATCGCCTGAAATATGGCAATCAGGTCACGGGGTGTAGCCCCTAGCGCATTCAAAGCTTTTGCCACTTCACCTATGGTCACGCCGTCTTCCACAACCACCATAGGATTATTTTCTTCCTCTACTTTCAAATCATCGTCGCTCGCCACAACAGTGCTCCCCGAAGCAAGCGGATTCGGTTGAGAAATAACCGGAGTAGATTTTATAACGACATTCAAGTTACCATGTGACACGGCAACAGTTGAAATTCTAACACTATCACCTGCGACAATTGTACCCGTACGCTCATTCACCACTATTTTTGCCGCCACATCAGGTCTAAGTTCTAGGTTCTCCAATTGAGAAATGAACTCAACAATTCTATCTTCCAATATATATTCCGGCGGAACAACAACACTCACCGTAGCCGCATCTTTTGCCGTAGCTGCATCTGTAAAGACAGCATTTACCGCTTCAGTCATGCGTTTCGCGGAAGTAAAATCAGGCTCACGCAGAGATATTTCAATCGTCTTATTACGCATCACAGTACTCGGAACCTGTCTCTCCACCAAAGCACCGTTCGATATAACACCTGAAGTCGGCACATTCTTAACCGCCGACGCTCCGCCCGACCCAAACGAAAAACCTCCCAAAGACACAGGACCCTGAGCAACCGCATAGATATTTCCGTCAACCGCCTGCATAGGTGTGACCAACAACGTACCGCCATAGAGACTATCGCAATCGCCTATGGAGGACACGGTAATATCTATCCTACTGCCCGGTGGCATGAAAGGTGGCAACTCCGCTGTGACGATCACCGCCGCCACATTCGCAGGCGTAATCTTATTTTTAGGCACCGTGATACCCATCCGCTCCAACATGGAAACTACAGATTGAACGGTAAAGTCACTACTACTACTGTCCCCCGTATCGTTCAGTCCTATCACCAAACCGTAACCGTACAGATGATTTGACCTAACCCCTTGAATCTGAGCGATATCTTTAAAACGCACCTTGGGTGAGGTAAAACCGATACCACAAAATCGCACAAAAACAAAAAAAGTCAACAGATAGACAAAAACAGTTTTTCTTCTCATAATAATTTCCTATCAAAATAGAGCCAAAACGTCCCGAACCCAAGTTAAAATGCCCCGCCTTTGGTTATCCGCAAGCGGTCCTCTGCCTTCGTATTTTATTTTAGCGTCAGCTATAAGATCAGATGAGATCGTATTCTCACCATCTATGTCGCTTTGACGGATCATACCGGTTATGATAACTCTTTTTTTATCGTTAGCGACATTCAACTCTCTGCTTCCTTCTATAAGAAGATTCCCATTCGGGAAAACATCAATCACGGTAGCAGTGATCTTCGCAGAGAATGAATCACTCTCCTTTATCGCTCCAAGACCTTTGAAACTTTTACTAGTACTATATTCCCATGAAGGCATATCACCTTGCTTGTTGACCAAAAATCCATCGTCAATACCGTCTCCGTCAGTGTCTTTTTTGGGGTACAGCCAATTCGTCACCGAACCTTTATTTCCCACATCTTTACCTGTAGAGGTTTCTGAACTCCTCTGAGCGGAAACGTTTTCTTTTATAGTGATATAGACTATATCACCAATACCGATAGCCTTGTTGTCACGAAACAACCCGCCTCTATCAAAATATTTCTGATCCCATAAAGAATCCGAATAAGAGCTGTTAGCAAAAAGAACCGATACTAAAAGCGTAAAAATTGATAACCGCTTCATCCTTACCCCCCCATTTCAGATACAGAAACTTGCCTAACCCCCACAACACGTCCGTAAATAACCTTTTTTGAATCTACATTTTGGACCCTGATATAGTCGCCCAAAGATCCGCTTTCTCTGGCAACACCCAGAGTCTGAATACTCAACTTACCCATTTGAAATATCAGTTTAACGGCTTCCCTATTTTTTACTATCAGAGGCGGTGTGAGATACTTTTTCTTGATAACTTTCTGAGCCGGAATATTGCGGGCAGCGACCATGCCAAGCGCTTCTTTAGGATCATCTATAGCGTCTTTGGCATTCGCAGACAACTGCCGCCTTACCATCACAAGGTTCGATGGATTGAGCATCTCGCCCCTTTTTATTTTCCGAGAAGCAACCAAAACTTTTTTGAATACCGATATATTTATTGATACATCAACGCTTTTTTGCACCAACCCGTCAACCGATATGATGGCAGTATACCGAACCGGACCGATATACTGGTTACGGGATTTAGGTGCTATTTCAACGGTAACGTCTCCTTGTTTTAAGACGACTTTAGAATCTCGCCCTGTATTTTCTATAATTACGTCTTCACGATCCCACGGCATATTGTCGAATATAAATGTTTTTACCGCTTTAAAAATATCAGCCGAGTTAACTGTCTGTAGTTTTGGGTACACCGATACAACGGAAGCTCCCTCAAATTTCACGTCTTTTGTGTCAATTCCGATCTGCCCTAATTTCATCACAATTTCAGCATGAGTAATATTTCTTCTGCTCTTTTCAAGACAAGACAACTCCCCTAAAAAAAGATTTTTAAGTCTAGTAACCAACTCCGTATCGGAACCGTTTATTGATGCTATATCACCCAAACTAAATTGTGACGCATTTATGTAAACCTCCTTTTTGAGATCCACAACCGCCTCACTCGCAAAAAGGTTTCCACAAAAAGAAATAAAAAAAGCAATAACAAATAATATTTTAGTTTTTCTAAACATATCTTATTACCTTAATTGATTAGCAACCTGAAGCATCTCATCTGCGGTTTTGATAGCACGAGAATTTATCTCATACGCTCGTTGCGCCAAAATCATATTAACCATTTCGTCTACGATCTCAACATTTGATAGTTCGAGAAACCCTTGTGCCAAAGTACCTCTGCCTTCCAGCCCCGCCACTCCGACTAGAGCCGTTCCCGAAGCAACCGTCTCACCTAACAGGTTTTTTCCCATCGCACTTAACCCGGCAGGATTAATAAACGTAGCTATCTGGATTTGACCGACATTGGATATCGTCCCATCCGCAAGCAAAGCAGACACGGTTCCGTCTTGACCTATACTGACCTCTTTTGTATTAGATGGGATGGTAATCGCCGGCTGTAAAATAAAACCATCGCTTGTAACAATACTTCCGTTTGCGTCTATATTGAACGATCCGTCTCTAGAATACGCCACAGTTCCATCAGGTTGGAGAATCTGAAAAAATCCGTCACCTTCTATTGCTATATCAAAATCGTTGCCAGTCTGAGTTATAGCCCCTTGAGTAAACAATTTACTTATTGCGATAGGTTTTACTCCCAACCCCACTTGCATACCTTCGGGAACCTGATTACCGTCGGCAGTCTCAGCGCCTGCGGGTTTCAATGTCTGATACAGTAAATCTTGAAAATCAACACGGCTCTTTTTAAAACCTGTCGTGTTCACATTTGCCAGATTATTAGCGATTGTATCTACATAAAGTTGCTGGGCTTTCATCCCGGTTGATGACGTAAATAATGCTCCTAACATAAAAAACCCTCCCGATTATACCTTTAAACTCTTCCTATTTCACCGATTCCCCTGGCAAACGCGTCACTCATATTTTTCAATATCTTCTGGTTAGTTTCGTAAACACGCATATTTATTATCATGGAAACCATCTCGTCTAAAATATTCACGTTAGATTGCTCCAAATATCCCTGAGCTACGGAAAATTTGTCCGCTTTTTGAGGCTTGTTTTTATCGCCAGCCTCAAAAAGACTGCTCCCGATCGGCTTGAGCCCAGAATTGTCCTCAAACTTGACGATCTTCAACGTTCCGATCTTATTACTGTCTTTCAAACTGTTACCTTGTACAACTATGCCACCATCATCATTTATAATTATTTTACTGAATATCGCTGAATTAAGTTTACCGTTTTTACCGATAGCTATCTCACCTTGTTCCCCCATAACCGAGTATCCTTCAGGAGTAACTAATTTGCCTTCACTATTTATGCTAAATTTACCGTTACGAGTGTAATATTCACTACCATTAGCTTTAACGACAAAAAAGCCCTCACCGTCTATCGCTAAATCGAGAGGATTATCGGTGTTTTTCAATTGTCCCTGATCAAAAATGGTGTATACGCCGTCTATCTCTACTCCACCGACTTTACCGCGTTCTGTTTTTGAATCATTCGCATTGGCACTCAATTCATCATTAAAGGTTTTGTTCACGGCTACGAGTTTCTTGTATCCCGGAACAAGCGCCTTTGATATGTTATTCGCTATCACTTCTTGAATCTTAGCCTGTGTAACCATGCCTGACGCTGAATTGTATAATCCCTCAAACATAACATTCTCCTTGCGTTTAAAGCCTGTGAAGATAAGAGCAATACCTATGCCAAACAAAAAAAATTCATCAAACACACCTAATCGAGAATATGTATGATATTTATACAGAAGCAATTAACCATCTTTCAGAATTGTACGTTTTCTAAAAAACAAGTATCCCATAACGGTTAACGGAAATTTTTGCCGACCTAAAATTTAATGTAAGTGATTAATATTGAGACACATTGTCCAGAATCAACTCATTTTTTTCTGTCCATAAAAAACTATTTTTTATATACTGTGCGCAACAGACACAAATACCACAAAAAATATAAGGTTTTTTATAATGGAAGACGCAATCAGACAGATTCTGAAAACAATCGGTGAAAATCCGCAAAGAGAAGGTTTAAAACGCACTCCACACAGAGTCGCTAAAGCATTTGAGTTCTTAACCAACGGTTACAAAGCAGATATAGATAAAATTATAAACAAAGCAATCTATCACGAACAATACGACGAGATGGTCATTATAAAAAACATTGATTTTAGCAGTTTATGCGAACACCATCTTCTACCGTTTTACGGTAAATGCCACGTCGCTTACATACCGGATGGCAAACTGATCGGTCTGAGCAAAATCCCAAGAATAGTGAACGCTTTCAGCCGTCGCCTCCAGATTCAAGAGCGATTAACCAGCCAGATAGCGGACTGTTTGATGAAAAACCTGAAACCACTGGGTGTGGCAGTAGTCATGGAAGCAACTCATATGTGCATGGTTATAAGGGGTGTGGAAAAACAAAACAGCGTGGCGACAACCAGCTCAATGCTAGGTGACTTCAGAAACGATAGATCAACTAGAATGGAATTCCTTGATCTGATCGGAAAAAGAACATAGCCCTAGAAAATAAACGTCTAGTTACCCAACATATTCTCAACGGTTTTACGAATCACCGAAGGGTCATCGTAATAACCTGAATTCATACGTTTTTTGACTCGTTCCAGTTCACTAGATCTAGTTGACGGCAGATCGGTGGCTATCCGGGCATACATTTGAGTTTTCAATGCTTTTCTTCCTTCCTCCGAGATAGTTATCTCATCCGATCGCCCTGCCTTCTCAAAATTCGGTTTACCGGCTCTTCTGGCAACACCGCTATCAATGTTATGAACGTCTTGGCTACTTAATTGTCGCTTGATATTATTTAAATCTCTTATTTCCATCACGGTTTCTCCCTTTTGCTATCCTCTAATAAGTCTATCGGAACAAAGATAAAAATATTTAGGAAAATTTTGCCTACCTGTATCATCACCCACAAAATTATAACATATAATCCTTATTTTCGCTAAAATAAACATATCCCATACAACAGGTCATCTAGATATAACAAATTACATGCCAACAACTTACAAATTATTAGACAATACCGTACCTATTTAATTTAGGTCTAATTGAACGAAAAATATCCACGGAATTTTTTTCTCTTAGCCAATTTACAAATCTTATCATTTCCGATCTACGATCAGACACAGGGACATATGACAGGTCTTGTTTTGCTTTGGATATATCCAAATAACAGTGGCGCACATCATTTGGATTACGAAGATAATTTATTCTCGGTTCCGACTGAGCGTTAACAATGTCTCTTATTTCAGAAAAAAGCCCCAAAACCGTTTGTTTATAGCCTGAACCTATATTATATACGTTGTAATCGGAGAGATCATTATCCATAGCCAGAATGTTGGCGTTAACGACATCCGCAACGTGAACAAAATCCAGACCCTGATTGCCATCTTCAAAGATCTCAGGAGATCGGTCTTCCATAAGTTCATTGACAAAATATGGAAATATCCATGTATAGGGATTGAGCATTAATGATCTTACCCCATACACATTAGAATACCTCAAAACGGTAACCGGTATTTTTTCTGACTTGCCAAGAGATAAGATGATATCTTCTTGTATCTTATGAGAAAGCCCGTCTGTCTTCACAGGGTTCAGGTATTTTGTCTCAACGGTTGGTTTGTCGATCAAGTCGCCGGCGCATATCTCACACGAAAAATCAAACTTTTTTCGATCAATATCCGAATCGGAACGTTTGTCAGACACAATCAGATTACCGCATTCGGGACACTCGTATTCGCCTTCTCCGTAACAAGTTATCGACGAAGCGAAAATCAGTTTTTCGCAACAATGCTCTGAATTGACCAGTATATCCATCAGGTTGGTCACGCCACCCATATTCGTATCGAGAAACTTTTTTATCCCGTATTGATGAGGATCCATCAGTGAGGCTAGATGAAAAATGACATTTTTATCTTTGACAATCCTTTTGATATGATTGTAGTCGAGAATATCGCCTTTAACAAACACGGAATCGGGATTAAGAAACAATGGCGGTTTCCCATCGGGATGGGTATGAGAATCCAGCGAATCATACACAGTAACTTTATGCCCTAAACCAACTAGTCTATCGACCAGATGAGACCCGATAAACCCCGCCCCGCCTATAACAAGAATGTTGCGCATACAAATCTCCCGTAAAAAGTTAAATATATTAGAGGAGTATAATGTTTGTTTTATCTTTGTCGAGAAAAAATTTTGAACAGTTTGAACAACAATTTCAGCGGACTTAAAATAATCAGAACCAACAGTGTAAAAAGCAACATAAAAACAGTAACAATAATATTAAGAAAATAGATCACCACACTAAACAGATAATCGATAGTTTTAAAAAAAAGTCGTTTTCCCGTAATCACCCTTATTTTTTTCCTCGTGTCATACCCTACACAATACCTCGCATTCATCGCTACCGCAAACAGTTCCACATTGTAAAATCTGGCAAGACCGTTTGGCATTCCGTACAAAACAAAAACTAGATCGTAATGTTTGGATTCAAAAAAGCTACGGCATCTAAACAATTCACCAAAAGAAAATCCTTTGGGTGATTCGGTATGATAAATCTCTCCTAGCACAGGATCTTTGTAGCAATCCATCGGTTGAGCCCCTTTGACTTGCAAAATATCCACCACGCATTCGGGAAACTCCGTTTTTATATACTCAATCAACTCCCGCATCAAAGGGGAATATGATCTGATAATAAGGACTTTTTTTATCGCAAAAGAGTAATGATACTTTTTAAAATCATTGTCTTCTTTTATAGCTTTAGAACACGGTTCGAGCGCCACGGTAATCACCCTTTTGTTTTTTTAAGATATTTATAGGCATCTTCCCAGTGGGGA
>CAZFUR010000068.1:0-8193 GCA_964522245.1 uncultured bacterium
ATCCGGATTACCGTGATAATCCTGCCGATAAATCTTTTGTCAGAGAGGAGTTTGTCAGAACAAGGGATGTAACAAAAGAAGTCACCACATGCAGAGTGAACCCTCGTTTGCGAAGATGGGTTGTGCCTGTATACTGTAACCTGAATTTTGATGCGGAGGTTTTAAATAATTATAAAGCGGAAGTTACCTTTGCCATGAATACTATACCTTATCTGTCGTATCCGGAGCAGGATTTCATAAAAATTCTCAAAGATTCCTCAAACCCCAAATACAAAGCGTTTTGTGTGTATAATACTGCGTTTGATGTTGAACCTGAAGATAACAAACTTATCGATGGTAAACCTAAAGAGATATCTGTAAAAGAGTTGCCCGATGTATCTAAAATTATATCTGCTTTATTCAATTCAAAAATCAATTCTAAATCGGACTTGATGGGGTATTTTGGGCTCAAACAAGATTTACAAGGTAAAATAGCCGTCGATTACAATCTTGATCCCGATGAGATCGAACTTCCACAAATAGGCGCTATTATCGACAGATACCGACAGATGCCTTATTTCACCGATACCGATAAACATGATCTTTTTATCAAAAGTGTTTTGAGACCGTTCGTCAAAGAGATGGTTATGAGGTTTGCTTTGTCGGAGATAGATTCTCAGGTTACGAGAAGGGCGTTGGATGTTGTCGGCAAAAAGTTTATCAATGCGTATTCGGACAAAATAAGAGCTTTGGGGGTAGGCGATGGTGTGGCTAACAATTTTGCCAAGAGAATAGAAGATTTTTTATCGGTGGTGGATCTGGCGGGTAAAGTTGATCTGTTTATGCCGATTATGGTTGGTGTGGACGTGATGTATGAACATATTTATCTGGATAGGCATGCTCTTGTGCCTTTGCAAGAGAAGTTGCCCGATCAATGGGAATCGGTATCTGAGATAGTCTCAAAAAATAAAAAACAAACCCTTATGTCTGATCTTGAAGATATGAAAGATGTAGTAGAAATACTGGATATGTATGAGGGAATAACAAATCTATTCGGTTCGTATGAGTTATCTTATAAAGACAAAAAGCGATATATAAAAGTAATGGAAGACCGTTTGGCTTTGGCTTTATTAGAACCTTTGAGGGAAATGGTTGAAAAACATAAATCCCTGCTGGAGAAAAAATACGGTGTGGCTGATATGTATGCGTTACGCCGTCATATAAATCTTTTAAGAAGCAATAAGAGTTTTGATTCTAAAGAGGACGAGGAAATCTATGTTTCGTACAAAAGAATAATGATTACCACAAATAAACCGTCTCATACGATCGGTCTGACAGCTTTTTTCAGGAAGAAGGGTCATTGGGCGGGAGACCTTGAAAGTTATCTTAAAGACCTTGTTTTTCAAAAAGCCGTAGCGGGTGACCGTACTATATCTGCTAAGAGTGTGGGAAGTTCTGAAGGAAGAGAGGCTTATTCTATGGCGTTTCTGATAGAGAATGCTCTTGTCGATTATGCCGAGAATTATCTGTACCAAAACGAGACCGACCTTGAGGAGAAGTCAAAGTTGGTCAACCAGTGGGTGGATTCATGGGATGTGACTTTGTATGCGATGGATATAAATCCGTCTAACCTTGCTCACTGTAAAGAAGGGATATATCGTTTTCCTTACTCTGAAGAATCAGGTTTTCCTGATCATTTAGATCCTCTTTTTGAGAAAAAAATCTTGACGGAAAACGCAAGAAAAGTATACGGAAGAGTCAAAAGAAGGTTCAGAGAATGGCTTAAACCTGTCCAATGTGACTTGAAAGAAAACCTCAATATTTTGTTCGATTACAAAACCGATATAACTATGGCAATGAACGTGTATCCTTATTTGAGCGATACGGTTAAAGCCTCTTCTTTTGAGTATACGCTAAAAAATTCTACCACTGACGATTATAAAGTTTTTGTCTCATGGAACGATACTATTTCAAAACTACCTAAAAGCATGATGGTTTTTGATTCACAACCTTATGTTTTGCCTGTCAAAAGGGTAGATTCATCGCGGGTTTTATCGGCAATAGATGAGATTGAGAAAAGAGGTTTGTATAATCTGAATATAACTGAATTTCTGGGGCTTATGCCTAACCAGCTGAAAAATCTTGTTGCCGAGTCTGAATCTGATATGAAAGAAAAAGTCAACAGATATAATCTTACCAGAAACCTTGCCGATTCCATGATTTAGCGGATTGTTTGTGCTTGATGCGGATAAAATCATTGATAAAAAAACAATAAATATTATTATAACAATAAAACCAGTATTTTCTGTCAAAAAAAGTAACGGAAAATAAAATGGAGATTAAGGCGTTTGCGCAGGCTTTTTTTTGTATTATTTGTATTATTTTGTTTAGGGATTGGGCAGATTGTTTATTCCAAAGCTAAACCGAGGCGTAAGATTGTTGCGTTTTGCTGTGTTTGTCCTGTTGCGGGGATGCGTGTCGCTAAAGATGGGGGACCGGACGGGTTTGATATAGAGATATTCAAGGCGATTGTTTCTAAGGCGGGTGTTGATGCTAAGATAGAGGCTACGTTTCATGGTGAGTTCACAGGAGACGTTCAGTCCGATAAGTATGATGTGCTTATAGGTGTTAATGATATGCCTAAACTTCGGGAATCGTATCTTTTCAGTACACCGTACGCGGTGAAAGTGCTTTCTTTATTTGCTCGTGACGATAGTGTTATTGAATCGTTGAGAGAATGCAAAACAAAAGAGGTAATTGTATCGAAAGGCACATTGGGGCATATTTATCTTAAAGAGCATCGGTTTACTAATATAGTGACGGTTAATTCTTGCATGGAGGCGTTTAGACTTTTATCGTCAGGTAAACATGATCTTGTTTTCGCCGCCGCTCTTCACGGTGATCACATAATAAACAAGTACGGTTTCACCAATATGAAAAAACTCGATATCCCTGTTAAATCGGTCAATACGTATTTGGCTGTGAAAAAAGGGGATATTGATCTTTTATCCCGTCTCAATAGAGCTTTTTCCCGTATCAAGGAGTCGGGTGAGTATACTAGGATATACGATAAATGGTTTGGGGTGCGTTTGCCTTATGAGGAGATGACGACAGATAGAATCCTGAAATATTTGGGGATAATATTTATAGCGTTTTCGATGTTTTTTGTCGTATCTGTATCGTTGTCTCTGAAAGGTCAGGTTATCCATAAAACCGGTCAGTTGGAAAAAGAACTTGTATGGCGCAAAAAGACCGAAGACGCTTTGAGAAATACCGAACGCAGGTATCGTGCTTTTGTTGAACACAGTAACGAAGGGATATGGTGTTGCGAAGCGAGCGAACCGATCAGTACAGACCTGAAAGAAGAAGAGCAGATCGATCTGTTCTACAAATACGGTGTTTTGGTTGAATGCAACAACGTTATGGCATCGATGATGGGATTCGGTAGTGTCGATGCAGTATGCGAGATTCCTTTGAGCGTAATATATCCTCGTACAAAAAAACAGATAAGTTATCTCAAAAAATGGATATCTTCCAATTACCAACTGCTCAACACCGAGTTTAGAATGCGGGATAAAAAAGGTTGTGTGCGGGTCTATTCCAACAGTTTTATAGGGGTTGTTGAGGATGGTAAATTGTTGAGGGCGTGGGGTGTGCAAAGGGATATCACCGATCATAAAAGAGCGCAAAGCGAACGTGAACAGTTGCTGAAAGAACTGTCGCAGAAAAATAAGGAGCTTGAAAACATCAATATTGAACTGGATAGTTTTGTGTATACGGCGAGCCACGATTTAAGGTCGCCGTTATCTATAATTTCGTCATATATTTCCATCATCAAAGATGATCATTCCGATACCTTAAACGATGAAGTGGAGTTTCTGTTCACGAGGATTTATCACAGGGTTAAACTGATGGATAAAATAATAGAAGACCTGCTCACGTTGTCTAGAATATCTAGGGTTGATTATGATTTTGAGTATTTTTTTATAAAAGATCTGATAGAATCGCAAATTGACAGAATAAACTACTGTGGTAATGAAGATCGGGTTAGATTGTTGTTTCAGCCTGATATTCCGAAGATAAAGTGTGATAAAATAAAAATAGCGGAGGCGTTTTTCAATCTTATAAACAACGCTATAAAATTTTCTCACAAGAACAGTAAAGATGATATTATAGTGGAAATCGGGTATAAAGATAGTGTCGGTTTTCATCAGTTTTACGTTAAAGATAACGGTATAGGTATATCGCCCGAGTATCACGATAAAATCTTTGGTTTTTTTGAGCGGTTGTATCCTGAATCGGAGTATGAGGGAACAGGGGTCGGGTTGAGTATTGTCAAGAAAATAGTCGAGTCTTACGGTGGAGAAATCTGGGTGGAATCGGATTTGAATAAAGGTGCTATATTTCATTTTACGATTCCAAAAAACGGTAGGGCGTAGGAGTTTTTATGAGTTTTGCGCATATATTTTTGTCGGCGGTTTTTTCTCCGTGGTATATCGGGGCAGGGTATTGTGTGGCGTCGGTTGATAGATTATCGGACAGGATTTCTATACTTGGCGTGGTTATTTTTATTATATTCGGTCTAATATCTTTTTTTCTTTTAAAGAGACGGTTTTTTGTCGGTCGACCTAAAAATCGGACAGATCGGTCTGACAAACAGGAATTAGCTTTATCCGATCTTGAATCCAGATTGAAAAAAAGCCTGAATGAACAAAGACGCTTGACTGATGAGATGGATAATTTTTTGTACACGATAAGTCATGATTTGCGTACACCCGTTGGGATAATAAGGTCGTATATAGATATCATCGAGTCAGATTATATGGATGGTTTAGATGATGAGCTGGCAACTCTTTTATCTAGAGTGTCGGGTAACGCGAAAAAGATGGAACGCCTTATAGATGAGTTGGTTGTGTTGTCGCGTTTGACAGGATCGAAAATGGATTTTTCCGATACCGATATCTATAAACTGATCCAAGACAGTGTGGATAAAATGGGGTCGGATAAAAACAGAGTCGTATTTAATATCTTGAAAATTCCATCCGTTCGTTGTGATAAAACCAAGTTTTTTGATCTGATTTCCCGTTTGATAGATAATGCGGTCAAGTTTTCCTCTAGGATAGAATCTGAGAAAACTTCGGTTGAGATAGGATACTCATCCTGTGATAAGTTTCACAAGTTTTATGTTCGTGATAACGGAATAGGTATCGGTTCAGAGTATCACACAAAAATATTTGATCTATTTGTAAAACTTCATCCCGATGATCGTTATGATGGTACGGGTTCGGGGTTGGCGATTGTGAAAAAAATAGTTAAATTGCATGGCGGAGAAGTGTGGGTGGATTCTGTTTCCGGAGAGGGTGCTACGTTTTATTTCACCATATCAAAGAATCTAGGGTGACGTTTTTTTTATAAAAACCGTTCGGGAATAATTTTAAGTAAAATCGCAACCAGTCTCCATCGTTTTGAAACATAGGCGATTTTTTTCTTTTTAACGATAGCGTTAAAAATCTGTCTTGCCGCTTTTTGAGGTGAACTGACCCAAAACAGTTTATCGCCTTTGCTCATTTTTGTGTCTACAAAACCGGGTTGAATATCTGTAACGGAGATATTGGAGTGTTTTGTTTTTATCCTCAACGCTTCCATATAGTTGGATACGAATGCTTTTGAGGCGTTGTAGGCGGGTGCTTTGGGGTTGCCTCTTATTCTTGCGATAGATGATATCGCCACAAGATGTCCGAACCCTTGTTGCTGAAAATATCTTATGGCAGTGTTAGCCATTGCGCAAAAACCTGTTACGTTTGTATCGATGGTATTTTTTTCTTTATCCCAGTCTAGTTTCGGATTGAGATGTCCCGTTCCTGCGCAGATGACTATCAGGTGGACGGATTCCATCTGACGGATCAGCTCTTTTATCGATGTGATAGAGGTTGCGGTGTCTATCAGATCGATTTGTCTGAAAGATGATTTAGTGGGTAATTTGTCTGATATTTTTTTTAGTAATTCGGTACGTCTTGCGCACAGAGCCGTTTCGTATCCGTTTTGAGCCAGAATTTTAGACAGTTCCGCACCGATTCCCGATGATGCGCCTATTATGATTGCTTTTTTTGTCATGGAATAACCTAATTTTGTATAAAATGGTTACAATTTCACTAACAATATTGTAGCATAAAACTGTGTTTGGGTGTTGTGATAATTTTAAGTTAGATTGGGATAGATGAGATGAACTTTTTTGGTAAATCTTCTTTAAAGGTTGGGTTGATAATTTTTGCCGTTTGTATGGCGGTGTACCACATTAACGGTAAACCGATAGGTCAGACTGATTGTGCGATAGCGCCTTATGCGGCATGGGCGTTGGTGCGTAACGGTAGTTTTGATGTAGGGTGCTATAAATATCTGGATAAATATCAAGAAGGGGTGTTGCATAATTTATCCGATGGCAGGCGTGTTTCTTGTTATCCGCCGGGCAGTACTCTTGCGGCGGTACCGATTATCGCCCCGATAGCGTTATTTTCCAGAGAACCGTTGAGTTCGGGTAAAATGCGAAGAATCGGTAAGTTGGTGGGGGCGTTTTATGCGTCTTTGGCGGTGGTGGTTTTTTATTTTATCTGTTTAGATCTTGTTGTCGGCGGTGCTTTATTGGGGAGTGTATTGTTTGCGTTTGGGACATCTATGTGGAGTGTGGCGGCTCAGTCTTTATGGGTTCATGGACCGGCGGTATTTTTCTTATGTGTGGCGTTATATTTAATACTGGTCAAACGAGGATATAATAGGTTCGGGTTATCTTGTGGTATCGGTTTGGTTCTTGGTGTATCGGTTTTGTGTAGACCGACTAACGTGGTTTTTCTGGTTTGTGTCGGGTTGATTTATCTGTTGTTTAGAAAATGGCGCAACTTGTTGGGGGTTGTGCTTTGTTCTATGGTATCGCTGGTAGTGCTTTTGATCTATAACTGCACTTATTTCTCACAGACGGTTTATGGCGGGTACGGTCATATGGACAATTTCTGGAGCACGCCTCTTTTTATAGGGTTGGCAGGGTTGCTTTTTGCTCCGTCGAGAGGGTTATTTGTTTACACGCCTGCGTTTATTTTTGTCTTTTGGGGATTGATTAAACTGTTCAGGTTAGACCGCAGTTACAACGATTTAAAAATCTCTGTTTCTCTTTGGGTTGTGGGTGTTATCGGGGTTTTGTGTATTTATTCTAAATGGTATTGTTGGTGGGGTGCGTGGTGTTATGGTCCAAGACTTTTATCGGAAACGTTACCTATTTTTTCCCTTTTGTTTGCTTATGGGTATGCGGGTATAAAGAATAGGTTTATGAGAAAAACGGCAATTTTTCTGGTCGTATTATCGGTGATGATTCATTTTATCGGTGTATTCGGTTCAGGAAACGATTGGGATAAACGATATTCGGTCGGGGCGTATGGCAAAAAGCTATTTAGTCTCAAAGATACCCAGATACAAGCATACATAAAACATCTGTTTTCGATAGAATAAAGAAAATTATAGAAAAAATCCGAACCGCTCGTTTAATATATTGAACAAAATGTATCCGCCGGCTCCCAGTATCAATATGTACACAAAAATAGTTACGGGATTCCAAAAAAGTTTTTTCAGGAAAATTTTAAAACCGCTTACATAAGCCAGTTCTTCTTTGTTATGTTCCAGTTCACCCAATATTTTCTGAAAATCGAGGTATTTTGTGTTCCACACGGATGTGATGCGTTTAGCGATACCGTCGGATATATCTTTTGCGTCTGCCAGAGACACTACTTGAGATAACATCTCTAAACTACCTGAATCGTTACCGTCGTTTATTCCGATAGAATCCATAAGTACGTTGTAGTTTCTAGCTATGACGGTCTTGATCTCAAAAAACTCTTTTTCATCGTCTTGCGATACATTCTCTTGAGAACGAGCCAGAAGAAAAAGGTCGTAAAACCGTTTCCAAAGTTCGATAAAATTCTCGAATTTATCTATTTGACGTTCGAGTTTTTTATCTCTCATCGGATGATATTCCTTTCGTTATTTACGCATACCGACTCTTTGAGCCGCTTGAAAGACTTTGCCTTCCGTTTGAATCGAAGGGGCAATAATAATTTCGGTCAATTGCATTTCTTTTATACTTTTTGCGCCCACATTACCCATTGATGTCTGAAGTGCGCCCATCAGGTTTTGTGAACCGTCATCAAGATCCGCTGGTCCGAACAATAT
>CAZFUR010000069.1:0-5626 GCA_964522245.1 uncultured bacterium
CATGGCTTTGTTTTGCTGGAACAATGCGGGAACATCGGTCTTATATTTTCCGTTGATCTTATCTGTGAAAATTTTTGTTTCCCAAAAATCCGATCGGAACGCTTGGTCGAAAAAAATTGTCTCTGTAAAAGTATCAAAGAGATCAAATGAATCTAGCATGATCCGTAGCGTCAGCTTTTCTGACGAATTAACCTTGTTCGGTTGCGGTGTTGCGTCGAAATCGGTTTGTTGCGCGTCTCGTTTGGCTCTTAGTCTTTTTATTTCTTTGGCTACAAAATCCTTTAGCAAAACTTGTGATAAACCGGGTGAGGACTCTGTTATGTTGTAAACGGCGTCGAGGGACATCTTTATTCCATTTTGAGTGTTCCATGAGACCCTTAATGATTGTCTTGTGGCAATCTGAGCGGTCGGATTGTTCTTTTTGTTTTGTAACTGTTGAACAATCGGATTCATGATCTCTTTTATTCTGGCAATACCTTTTCTTAGGTTTTCTATATTATTAAAATCGGTAGGATTCAAAATGAGATTCATATCAGGCGATTTAAGGGTGTTCATATTTGAGTCTATTTCAGCCAGAAGAGCCATTATTCCATTGAGGCGGGCGGGTATGAGCGAGAGTGTTTCGTTGGCTCTTGTGGAGGAGTAGACTTTTTCTCGGATAGATTTTATTTTCTCTATGATTGTTTTTGTTGTCGTGATTGCTTTTTGTTCTAACTGTTCTTTTTGTTTAGCCAGAGGATCTATTTTTTGTTCGGTAGGTTTTTGCTCTCGCTTGAGGGATAAATTCGCTTTTTTCTGTGCTTTTTTTCGATCAATAACCTTGTTTACAAAAGAGATATTTAAGGTATCTACGTAACCCGCTCCACTTAGAGAAGGATTATATATATTGTTTACGCTTGTTTGTACAGATAAAAGCCACAAAATATCCAAATCACTTTTCGCTTGTTTTGGATCATTATGCAGATCTGTGTAAATCTCGGTTATATTTACAAAAACGTTTTGTATTTCTAGAAACAAAGAATCTATAATTGCTTGGTCGTTCTGGGTTAAGACGCGTTTCATTTGTGGTTTTCTAAGCTCTTCAAAATGAAATTTTATGTTTTTTACGTCTATCATTAAATCGTTAAACTGATTTATGAATTCCTCATCGTTCTTGATCTTATGCATTCTTAGAAGACGATCTTTTATGTTGATTATAAGGTCGGTCATGATGGATGTTTGACGGACTCCTTCTTTCTCCAATACGGCGTCTTGTTGCTCTTGATCCATTGTCGGTTCAAGCGCTGATATTTCTTTGGCGGGAATCTTATCTTTTAATGAGTTAGATAATTCTAATACCGTACCGGGCAAATTTTTGTTTATACTACCTAATAAATTGTAGTTTTTGATTCCTTCTTGTTGCCAGTATTTTAACCATGTGGATTTTGCTAGCTCCGGCGTCCTTATGGATATGTTACGGGCTGTGTCGATTTGTGTCTTAATTAGACCCAAATTAGTGATAAGAGTTTTGATGCTCTCCCTGTCTTTATTTTCAACCTGAGAATTTATATCTAAGGACATAAATGGGGAAATAAGGTTTTCCAAATCGTTAAAGTTATTGCCTAATGTGGTGAAGTTAGATTTTATTTGATCAACTGGTGACTGGTCTATTGTGTCTATGACTCGCCTTGATGAATCCAGTAACGCGGATATCTTTTCTAAATTTGATGCAAGAACAGTTACTTTTGGGGTTGCGGTCATTTCCGTGTATTTATCAGCAAGCGTTTTCAGTATTTTTGACATACTGCTCTCAGGATTATTTATGTTTATAACGGTGTCAAAATTTTGCCACATTTCTTCATTTTTTCGCAATTCTTCTTTTGTAGTCGGCAGGTAGCTGAATGACTCAAAAAGCCTATTGATATATGCTAATACGGTATCTAACTCTTTCGTTGTTTTATCGAATTGAGCGGTGCCTAATAGGTTATTCATTGTATCTCTTGTGTATGTGTCGTAAAAAGACTGACCTAGCTGGGTGAGCTGATCTTGTAGCTTGTTTCTGCGTTCAATGGGTGTGTTTTTGTTTATGTTTTTCAGATCGTTGGCGACTTGTTTGAATAAGTTATAGATTACGGTGATTGTTTCTAACGGATTGTCTGTCTTGTCGGCAAGGTCTTCAATCTCAGATGTGATGACAAACGGTTTGATGGTTGTCAGCATCGCGTTTAAGACAAAATCATTGTTTATTGCGGGTTTTGAGCCTTTCGGCGCATCAATGTTATAGATGTTTATTGATGCGTTGATAAGATAGCTGATAAGTCTCTTGCCTTCTTTCTCGTATAACTCCTTGTTTTTGGTCTTTTCAAATATATCTAACCAGTATTTGCCCAATTTGTTGGTATCGGTCAGTTCGGTGACTTTCTTTGTCTCGTCTGTTTCATCAATCAGGATATCGTTTAGAAATTCTTCGGTTTCCTCTTCCGCCTGAATACCTCTTAAATGAGAATAAACAATCTGTAAAGTTTCTTGAGAAAGGTTTCCCAAAAGATGGTTCTTATGCTCGGTTCGGATTTTTTCTTTTTGGTCTGTTTCAAGATGTTTTGTTACATTGCGATTCGTAGCGATATATATAGATAAAGCAGACCTCATGTAATTCACTATATCGAAATCGGTATATGTTGTCGGTTTTTCTATCATTTGGCGAGAAATTGCTTCTTCTATCAAATAATCTACTATGGGGATTGCTTGTTTCCATAGTTCCACTATGCCTGCTTTTTGTAGCATTTTTATCCAGTAATATGACGATCTAAGCGTGTTTATATCGGGAGCCGTTTTTAAACTATCTAGGTGTTTTGATATTGAATAGAGTATTGTTAGAGAAGCGTTTGTAAGCGGATTGGTGCTTGTGACGTCATTTCTTACGTTGTACATCCCCCACATTCCTGTCAACGGTACGGGGAATATTTTTCTGTCAATAGTGGGGATCAACTCATCTTTTATATGGGTGTTGATATCCATTTTATTCGTATTTAGAAACGTGAATATTTCAGATAAAGTCAAAAGTACCTGTTTTGTCGCATCGTTGTGTGGTGTTTTCTCGTTGAGGAGAGTTCCATCGGTATTTTTGAAACCGGATTTTTCAAAAACCGCATACCAGTATTCCATGCTGGTTTCAGGGCGTGTGAGATCGTATTCTTTGTTATCTATTTTTATTTTTTGGTATTGGTTTGACAGTAATATTTTTTCAATCCGATCCCTGATTATCATGGCGGTTTCTTGACTTACGAGAGGATTATTTAAATTCACTTTTAAAGTCAACGATGTCGCCCTTATCATCATCTCAGGCGAGACGGATGCGCCTGTGATAGACAATTGCTCTTGTCGGGTTAGATACCTTGCGAAACCGTTTTCCAGAACAGTTGTAAGGAGTTCAGCTGTCCTTTGTTCTGTCTGTCCTACTATTATGTCTCCCGTGAAAGCTTCGTAACCGTATTTGTCTGGTAGGTAGATGTCGATGAGATTGGTTATTCCCGCAAAAGTAGTGACTGCTTTGCCTTCTGTTTGTGTGGCAAGGGGATCAAGTATTTGAAATCCGAGCGGTACTTTTTTTATGGAGATAAAATGTTCTCTTCCTTGGTGTTTTAGCGGTATTACAACTGTCTCTCCGGGTAGAGCCTCTAGAATTTTTCTAAGTTTCTGTAGTTTTTCCCGTCCGGGGAGCGTGGTGTTTTTAGGAACAAGGGATAGTGCTTGGGCATTATGCCCTAACATTTTTAGAGCGTTTGTTATGGCAAACATGCTGTTATGTACTTGTCCTTTTATAACCTTTATCCCTCCGGGGCGGTTTTGAGAATCGAAAAACATCATAAGTTGCATGATGAAATTTGTGTATTGATTAAAATCTTTTCTGTATCTTTTTTCTGCCGTCATGAGGCTAAAATCTTCTAGCTGGCGAGTTTTTAAATCGGTTAGTTTTTTTGATATAATATTAGATATATTCTTTAGTCTCTGTGTTATAGCCGGCGTGCTTGGCATTATCTCGTCTTGCCAATCTTCGGCGGTAATGGTTGCACGGATTATTTTTGAAAATAATGGGTTTTCTAGGAAATCCGTCAATCCGTCCATCTCTTCTTTTGCAAAAAGCTCATCAAGAGGAGCGTATGTGCGTATCTCATTGACAAGTGAATTTATTTTTTCACATTCTTGTGCAAATTTTTTGTAATGTGCTTCGGGTGCGGATATGTATTTTTCGTTGTCTAAATCATCGGTTATGGCGTTGGCAAGATCTATGACCTGATTCATTTTTGTATTCATCTCGTTACTGTAAGGACCGTACGGAATTATGGCGGCGGCGTAGGCGGCACAAGTTGAAATAGGGAATTTTTGCTGTGTTTGTTTCTGAATAAAAACGGATAATTGTTGTAAAGATTTTACACCTTGTCTTTTGAGGTTTTCCTTCCGAAGACTTTTTATCGACGGTGCTATCGATAACATGGAGAAAACGTTTGATACGGCTCGTCTCAAGGTTTTTCCGTCTACTGCTTGCAGTAGGTCGTCAAGGTTATCGAAAGCTATTTCTATCCCTTCGTTAGGGTTGCCGTATCCAAGAAGCCCTATGGCTTTGTCGGAGGCGATTTGTCTCGCTTTGATAACAAGATCAAAAATTTCTATCTCAGAGGCGTTTGGTTTTGTCGTGAATATTTTGAGAGGTTTCTGGTTACCGTATTTATCTATTTCGTACAGAGTTACCGTAACCAGCCCATTGCTAAAACCTAAAGATATGTATCCTTGTTTTTCTGCCTGTGCCGCAGATAAAAGTTTTACCTGATTGTATTGCGGATACATAGACTCAAACAGAGAATGAGGAATTATCGCGAAAGGTTTTAGTGTGGTATTCTCTGTACTGAAAATTTGAGCTACGCCATCTTCTATGACGGCGTAAACATTCTTGCCGGACGATAGAGTAAGTCTATTTTTTTCCAGTAGTTCAACTAAACCGATGTTAAGCTCCTCAGCTTCTTTGGCTGAAATATCGTTGTGGTTTGAGAACACGGCAATTTGTCTAATATTTTGTTTATCAAGGTACAGTTTGGTGTTTATGTCTAACGCTAGCCCGTTAATGTTAGCTATTTTTGGTTGAATATGCATAGGAGAAGCGGTAGACCTTAAAAGGTATGCGAAAGTCGGTCTGAATGATTTTTTGCCTGATATTTTTGTTTCTTCAAGAAAATTATTCTCTTTGAGAGTGGCTATATCGGTATCCATTTTAAGAAGAACTTCTTGGTTTGGGGTAGAATAGCGACCGACATTCATGGCTGTATCTAGGTAATAATCAATGTTGTTAGAGGCAACCATAATCGGTGTTCTGGAAGCATCTTGTCCTGCCGATAGAAAAGTGTTGTCGTCTATCGTTACTATATTTTTACCAGAGACCCGTATCGATTTTATCGTCTTTTCAGGCAATGACATATTTTTTGGCAGTATTGCCATATAAAAAGTTTTGCCCAGTAACTGAAAAGCTAGAAAATTTACCGGTGCGGTTGTTGTTATTCCCTCATTATTAGTGACGGGATAATTCTTTATCGTGAAGGCGTCTAGATGTGTGATTGTGGGGATATAATTTTCCGGTAATTTTAGAGGTTTTCTG
>CAZFUR010000069.1:5636-8152 GCA_964522245.1 uncultured bacterium
TTTAATTAATGTGCCTATAGTTCCATTCCCGTTTAATTTTTTTGTCAGGGAATCTATATCCAGAAGTGATTTGAACGTATCTGTAAACTGTTTTTTCTTCTGAGCATCTTCTATAAGGTCTTTCTCCCCAAGCACAAGAGGGATACTCAAACCGTTAGCACTCAACATTTTTTCCGCCTCGGTAGGTATTCCGCACAGGCGTTGTAAGTAACTTGTTGTTGTAATCGGTTGTGTTATGGAGGGCGATATGACCCTGTAAGATATCCCTTGTTTACGAAGAAGATTAGTTATCCCTTCGGTATGAAACCCGCCTGTTATCAAGACGGCGATATCGGTATCTTCTAAATCCATCTCGGATAGGGTGTTTTCTATTAAGGCTTCATTCCTTTTCGCGGCGATGGTGTAAAAATTATCAATGATCGGTATATGGTTGTCTATTATAGAAAAATCCTGATTTATATCGAAAGGGACCTGATATAGCGGAGCTTGTTGTTTTATGAAATTTGTAAACAGATCCGTTTTGATCGAGCTTTTGTTCGATTGATAATATTTGTATTCCGACTTAGTTATTTTGAGGGCAACTAGTTTATCAAGAATCCGAGCATTTTTTAAAAGGCGTAGTAACTCTTTTTCCGTATCATTTTTGGAGAGAGTCTGTTTAAGACGAGTCAAAAGTGTGTCTGCCTCTTGCGTAAGTTTGGGAGCAGAGACCGATTTGTGTAAACTTAGGTATTTTGAGTACAGGGCGACGTTTTGGAAAGATGACATATCCAGCTCATATTCATTGACTAGCTGTTCTAGATAATAGAAAAATTCTGACGGTTCAGATTTGCCGAGTTTGTAAAAAAGATGTTTATAGAGAAGTTTGTTGAGCTGTTTTTTATCGACTATATCGGTGAGGCGGTTGATTAAGTCGGCTGTTTGTGTTTGTAGTGTTTTGAAATTAATATTTTCTTCTATCTCTTTCATCTTAAAAAACTTTGATATGTTGACAAAAGTATCTGTCGGAACATTGTTTTCATCAGCACTGCTTTTTAGACGAGTCAGTAACTCTGAGAGGGGTATTTCCGCATTGTCATATCGGTCACAAGAATTTTCAAAAGAGGCGAGTGTTTTATTGAAAATATGTTTTTTTAGATTGTTGAGTGTCGATCTTAGCTGTTTTATTTTTGCGGAAACAGAGCCGTTCTCACTAGTTAAGGTTTTAAGAAAACTGTTGTAGTTGTTTATATATAGATCGCTATTTTCCGCTCCTCTGAATTGAAGAGGCAGTTCGTTTTCTATCATCAGATATTCCGCACCCGAAATACGACCGTTTTTTAAAAAATAATCCGCTATGTTTTTTCTGGAATCTTTCAACGGGAATTTTGTGAATTCATCGGTATTAAAATAACCGTCCGCTCCCTCTAGAGTCACAAGCGATACATCATTGTTTTTGTATAAATCTCTTAAAAGCCCGATGATATTTTTTTGTGCTTCATAAACGCAATGGGCGTCTTGTATATGTATTATCATTTTACCCGATGGAGCATCAAAAGATTCACGTATATGACCGAGTTTGGTGTCGAAGTTAAGTTTTTTTGCGGTATTGTTTTCTGTATAGCCTGTTTGGGCAAATACCATGAGGTATATCATGTAGACAGAAAAAAAATTCCTGAATCGCTTTTTTTGAAAAAATTTCGTTTTCATAATTATTTTCTCCGTGTATATGTTTGTATCTTTTCCTTAATTGTTCGCTTATTGGATTATAACATAATTTTTTAGATTTGTGTGAGCATAAATAATAAGTAGTTGTTTGACGTTTTTGTCTAATCCTATCCTTGTCTGTCGCAATGGCATCTGAAAACAACTGGCATATAATTTGCTTTAAGAAGGGGTTAAGCTGCTTTACGGCTTAGAATCCGACTAAAAATGTGTAAAATATGCGTATTTATCGATTATTTGCACATGGTTTGTCCATCTGCATAACAAGGAGATAACTGTTTATGAAAAAAATTACGGGAATTTTATCGACATGTTCATTATCGGTTTGTTTACTGTGTAGTAGTGGTTTTGCGACGGAGGATGATATCTTATCGTCGTACGGCGATTACGATCTTGAGGAATTACTTAGCATATCCGTTACATCCGCTTCAGGTCGAGAACAGGACCTGCTGGAAGTTTCTAATGCTATGACTGTTATCAGTAGAGAAGATATTGAGCGTTCGGGCGCTCGTGATATCGCGGAGTTGTTGTACAAGGTTCCCGGAATGCAGATTAGGCGTTACGATGGACACAATTATGGTGTATACATAAGACGCCCTGCAACTTTGGTTGCTTTGGGGCTTCTTGTGCTTATCGACGGAGTGATCGTTTTTAATCCGATGATCAACGGAACTGTGTGGAACTCGCTACCTGTTTCTTTAGATGAGATAGAACGCATTGAAGTCATAAGAGGACCGGGCGGGGTTTTGTATTCGGCAAACGCTGTTATGGGGGTAATTAATATAATAACAAAACCAGCTAGCGAGAAAGAG
>CAZFUR010000070.1:0-8123 GCA_964522245.1 uncultured bacterium
AGCTCGCACGGTTGACCTAAAAAATGAACGGGGATAATCGCTTTTGTTTTTTCGGTGATTTTTTCGGTGATTTTTTCAGGATCAATATTCAACGTATCCGGTTCAACATCGACAAAAACAGGTTTTGCGCCTGTGTGGACTATTACGTTAGCGGTTGCGGCAAAAGTGATTGGAGTTGTTATCACCTCATCCCCTTGTGAGATACCGGCAGATACTAAAGAGAGGTGTAACCCTGCCGTGCAAGAATTCAATCCTACTGCGTCTTTTGAACAGGAATATTCCTTAAATGCTTGCTCAAAATTTTTGGTCCGTTCACCGGTAGTTATCCAACCACTTCTGATAGTTTGGATTAACTCCTCTTCTTCTTCTTTACCGAAAGACGGCCTGTGAAAAAACAGGTGTTTTGAGATATCTGTCATAACCGTTTAGTGCAACTCCAGTTTGCCTTTTTGAGTGATTATCGGGATACTCCTCATCCAGAGTTTTTTCTCCCACCATTTTCTGTTATTGAGATACCAATCTATCGTTTTGTCCAGACCGGAATCAAAATCGTGTTTCGGTTCCCATCCAAAAATTTTCTTTATTTTATCTATACCGGCGGTATGTCGGACTACCTGACCGGGTCGATCGCCTATTTTCTTGATTACGTCTTTTGAAACGTTCATTTTCTTGGTAATCTTCTCGGCAATCTCATTTATACTGATACTGTATCCCGATCCGACATTAAAGATTTCACCACCGACTTTATCTATATCCGCATGGAGCACAATATCAAGAAAATCACAATGGTCTTCTATAAAAAGCCAATCTCTACTACTGGTTCCGTCGCCGTGTATTTTTAGTTCTTCGTTCAATATACAGCTTGTTATGAACCGGGGTACAAGTTTCTCCAGATGCTGATAGTAACCGTAATTATTGAAAGGTCTTATTATTATGGCGGGTAAATCGTAGGTTTTCACGTAGGAGGATACAAGAAGGTCTGCTCCCGCTTTTGCGGCGGCATACGGAGACGCAGGTTTTAACGGATGAAACTCGTCCATAAACTCTGTTTCCGCAGTCCCGTAAACCTCTGATGAGGATATATGTATAAACCGTTCTACACTGTCTCTATATTTTAAAATGGAATTAGCTATCGTTTGGGTCCCTATAATATCGGTTTCAAAAAACAAGTAATTGTCATATATCGATCTGGTTACATGGGTTTCCGCAGCAAAATGGACGACTATATCCGCCTGTTCCACCAAAGTGTCTACCAACTCTCCGTTTACCACGTTCCCGTACCAAAACTTTATTCTAGGATCGTTAAGTTTATTGATATTCACAGGCAGATTCTCAACATCACCCGCATACGTAATTGTATCCAGAATAAGCAGTTTGTAATTTTTATATTTCTTGTAAAGATAATTCGCAAAGTTGCTCCCTATGAAACCTGCCCCGCCGGTAATTAGAATCGTTTTCATTTTAGAACCCTTATTTGATAATATTTAAATGATTGTAGACCTAGAATGATAAGAAATATCCGAATAAAGTCAAGTTTTATAACAAAAAAGATTGGGGATATGAACGATTTTTACACAGTTTTTCCGTAAAACGTATTTGATACGATTATCTTAATAACAATGTTCTAGAATTATGGATGATTAACGAAAAAATCTGCGGTGTCGAGATAATTTTTGTAGACGTTGCTTGCGGATCTATCTTTGATCTCATTTTTATCGAGTGCATTAAAATTAGACCATGATCGTTTTTCCTGAATATCTACTCTGCCTTTATCTATTTTGGTCTGATAATATTGTCTCGATTTGCAGAAATAGTGATTTAACCTTATTTTCTCTGTTGAGTGTTTGCTGAAAGAATCTGAAACAGACTCAAAATTTTCGTTTACCGCATATCCTTCCGAGAACTCAAAACAATGACCGTTACGAGGCATGATTGTCTTTTCCGGTTGGATGATCGATTTTATGTGGTCGTTTCCGAGATAGCTTTTTTCCGCATGCATGATATAGTTATCTACAACGTTGCCTTGCGGTTCTTGATCGTGACCGGACGATCCATAAATCAACCAGTTTACGCACAATGCGGAATAATCCTCATACTCCTTCAACAGATCCGGCACCTTTTTCATATCGGGACAAAAGAGAAACTCATCTATATCAATGCACGCGACCCATTTGGATTCTCCTTTGGCTTTTTTGATCATGTCTATATAAGCCAATCTTTGTTGGTCTTTGTTGTGCGGGAACTCCGTCAAGTCAACCAATCCTTGGGCGATGTATGGGCTTAGAAGATCTTCATAGTTATCTGTACTATTATTGTTATAGAGATAAAAATTTTGTGCTCCGACTAGATGATGGAACTTTATCCACTCATCCAAATAATCAGCCTCATCTTTAAATATTGCGCATACAGAAAAATAATATTTCATCTATCCGTTTCTCCTATCGTATTTTAGATCTTTGTTCATTGAAAATGGAGCAATATTTGTTCCTGTTTTGACCAAAAATAAAATTGATATAAGGATCATTTTTGTTTGGAATAATTTGCCGATAGGTGTAGTATTCTCTTTTGCATTTCAAATTGAAACTGTAATTCTTCTAGGAGACGTATCATGACAAAATATGAAATTTTGATTATCGGTGGCGGACCTGCCGGCATAACAATAGCTAAGAATCTTGGTAACTCAAAAAAAGTTGGTGTTATTCGTCCTGAAGACTATTCTATGATTTATTGTGCGATGCCATATGCTATCGAGAAGATAATACCGTTTGAAAAAACGTTCAAAAAAGATGAACTGGTTACTGATGCCGGTGCGGATCTGATACGCGACAGTGCAGTAGAAGTGTCTTTTGATGAAAAAACAGTTGTTCTCGGTAGCGGAGATAAAATTCAGTACGACACATTGATTATAGCGACAGGGGCAGACCCGATTTTACCACCCATAGACGGTGTCAATCTGAAAGGGGTTTATACTTTTAAGACTCAGACAGACCTGATGGCAATAGAAAAAGAATTGAAAGATAACAAGATTGAAAAAGCTGTTGTGGTGGGGGCGGGGGCTATCGGTATTGAGCTTGCTCAAGCATTAAACCATGTGGGTGTGGTATGTCATCTTGTCGATATGGCGAAAACCGTTTTGCCGAATCTTGTTGATGCTGATTTTGCCAAAGAAGCTCAGGATGAACTTAAAGATTTGGGTATTCAACTTCATTTGGACAACAAAGTTGTTTCTGTGAATGGTGACGGAAGCGTTGAGCAGGTTGTTTTGGATAACGGCGATAAAATATCTCTTGGAAAATCGGGAATAATAGTATTTGCGGCCGGGATGAGGGCGAACACGGATCTATTTAAAAATAGTCCGTTAAAAATAGAGAGACAAGGGATTTTAGTAAATGACAAAATGGAGACAAACATAAAAGATGTTTATGCGGTCGGTGATTGTGTCCAATTTGTAAGTGGTATTACGGGAGAACCTATTTTAGGGAAGTTGGCGACTAATGCGGTGCCTATGGCGCGCCTATTATCGAAGAATCTTATGGGTGACGATAGGGTTTATAAAGGATTTTTTAATGGAGCGGCTACAAAAGTCGGTAGATATTTTGTCGGTGGTACGGGTTTTTCTGAAACGGCTTCGGATGGTAAATTTGATATTGTTGTAGGAGATGCCAAGCTAACTACCGCTTTTCCGATTATGCCAAGCGCTAAAATGGTTAAGATGAAACTGATTGCGGATAAAAATACCCTCAAGGTTATCGGTGGACAGGTTGTAGCTGAAGTTCCGGTTACAGATAAGGTAGATCTTATCACGATGGCAATTCAGTCTGGGTTGACGGTTAGAGATCTGACGGGGTTCAGTTATTCTGCGCAACCGTATCAATCTTTTTTTCCGGCGAATAATCTTCTGGTTGCTTGTGCGGAAAACATTCTATCAACATTAAAAAAGATCGAATAGTGTAAAAAAACAAACCGTTTCGAGGCATAGTGAGATATATAGTGGGCAGATGGGGGCGGGTATGTGTCTTGGGTATGAACTTATTTTTAATCGTTATTGCTTGGAAGTGTAGTCGGATTAGCGTAGTTTTACAAAAAATATAGATTTGAGGGAGAATTTGTCGTGAAAACTGTACTTGAGGTTCCAGCTGTATACAATATTTTTAAACGTGTTTGAGGACTTGACCAATGGATGAGGGAATTCATTGAAAAATATATAAGACCTACTCAAGGTGATCGTATTCTCGATATGGGGTGTGGAACAGGTGATATAATGACCATGTTCTCTGATGTGGAATATCTTGGTTTTGATAACAATATTAGCTATATCCATCATGCTCAACGTAAATACAATAGTCCCGAATCATTCGTACACAGCGGTGTGGCTGATTTTGATCCTGCTCGGTACGGAGTATTCGATCTGGTTTTTTCATTGGGAGTTATACACCATCTTACAGATATAGAAGCAACCAATATGTTCAAGATTGCCAAAGATGTACTGAAACCTTCGGGTAGGTTTGTAACAGCTGATCCTTGTTTTCATGACGGACAAAATCCAATAACTCGGTTTATAGTAAAACATGACCGGGGACAGAATGTACGACAGTATAATGAATATGAGAACATTGCGAGTAACGTATTTTCATCAGTCAAGTCTACGTTGTGGACCGGTATGCGAGTCCTCCCGTTTTCCGTTTGTATCCTGGAATGTGAAAGGTGAGAAATTTCTCTACATTGTCTGATTAGACTCTGCTAGCAGTTTGTATCTAAGGAAGATCAGTAACGAAAGATTTCAGATCCGAGTAATAAATTATTTATCGTATTTGAACAGATAACTGTTTGTATCGTGGTACTCTAAAATAAAATCTTTATCAGCGATAAAATTGTCTATATTGTTGTGCTTTTCATAAGTTAAAAAATAGTCTGCATTATATATATTCATAATTTCCTTCACCTTTTGAGGCGAGTGTTTCAGGTATAGTTTTGTAAGTTTTTTTGCTAGATAGAAATCGCAAGAATTGAGTTTATACAGATCATCAACGCCACTTATCACTTCAAGGCGTTTTTTCCACTCTAGTAAGGAATTCCCTTCTATGGAAGCAACTTTGAAATTAATTACAATCGATCTATGTGCGTTAATGCGAGTACCCTCAAAGTTTGGCGGTACTAATATCAAAGAATCATTAGGGGTGTTGTTTTTTAACCAACTCATCAAGCCATTTTGATAAAAGATATTAATTTTTCGGATACGCGGTAAAATAGTGGTTCCTCTTATCGGACCGCTACCGAGAAGCAAAATCAGAGAAATGATAGACGTCATAAGATATCTTTTCGTAAATTTCTTGGCACGGAGTAGATAACATCCACAAAAAAACAATCCCGTTAAAACCAATCCACAGAGAGAAGAGAGCCAATTAAAAGGATATTTTAGAATTAACATAGTTGTAAAAAACAGAAAAAATAGTGTCGTGAACCAACGGTATTCTTTATCTAAAAGAACTTGCCCGATAATAATGTAGCTGATTATAAGTGGAAACGGGCTAATTCTCCAAATAACCAGTTTTTGAATAGACTGAATTTCAAGTATGGACGCAATTATAGAGCCAGCTAAAACCATCATAAAAACCGACATAACTATTATTAGTGATTTTTGTTTCCGTTTAATCAAGACGTAGGATGCGAAAAAAAACGGTCCGATAAATAAAAACCATTCCTTGTGATCAAACAACAATGGATGGAACATTTGGGCGTTTCGTAAATTGTACAAAATGCTTGTTCCATTGCTATTGCCATGAAGTATGTTGAATGTAAAATATAAAGCGGGGGAAACAATCAAAAAAAATATTATCAGGTTCGAAATATTTTTTTTTATATTAAAAGTTCTATATCTGATAATTGTGTATCCCATAAAAATGCTGAGTAGAGCTCCGTAATTTATGTGGATTAGCGAGGCGATACCTAACAAAACAAAAGATAAAAAAAACCGTTCTGATATAAATGCCGCTAAAGCATAAAGGCATAATGCAAACGCAGTGTACGATGTGTGTAAATAATGACAATACATGAGCGATCCTCCAAAACCTTTACTTGAATAAAATCCAATAAATAGAATCGCTATAAGAAAATGAGAATAGTTGCCCCCGCATGCTCGAGTGAGACAGTATATTCCGTGAATAAAAACAAATAAAAACAGTATCCAAAAAACAAACATACCGATCTCAAGGTGACCTGCGGTTATGAAATAAAGCGTTTTGATTAAAATCGGAAAAAAGAAATGAGTAAACGTAAAATGCCATACGGCGTAATCTCTTGGACAAAAATTAGCAAATAGTTCCTTATATGCGGGTATTAGGTGAGAGACTTGATCTGAAACAAAGATATTGTATCCAGTTATTGATATTGCATATACGGTTGCGATAACGGATAGATTGATGAATAGATTTTTTTTAAATATTGATAATAGCAGGGTCAATATTGCGGATAAGATTAAGTAGTATTTGATATATTTGTTAAACAGTCCGATATATGTCTCAATTGATTTGTTTTGCGGGATCAAATGAAGAGCGTAGGCTGATGCTATAAGTTGCTCTCCAAAAACAACTAGGGTTAGTAGCCCCATGATTAGGAGAGAGATCATTAGTTTGTTTTTACTCATACTGTTCCATCCTTTTTAAATTGACAAATAGCGAATTCTTCTCAAAATAACCTATTAATTCGTACTCATAAGGTTTTCATATAAAGTTAAATATTTTCTGAAACATATCTCATGTGAAATATTTTTTTTGGCGAATTCATATGCGTTTTCGGCACATTTTTTTCTCAAATCGGGGTTTTTAATAAAGCGCTTAATATTTTCAGCAAAAGCCTTAGCGTCACCAATGGGACTTAGTAACCCTGTTTGCCCGTCTTTTATGAATTCTTCAGTTCCCTTTACGGCTGTGGCTACTATCGGCATAGATACAGCCATTGCTTCTGCGATGACATGCGGAGAAGATTCTCTGTTGCTGGATAAAATAAATATGTCCGATTCATTAAGTAAATTGGGGATTTTGTCGTGTTCAATGTTACCTAAAAACCTTATTTTGTCAGCGATGCCTAAATTTTTGGCTTGTTTTAAAAGGGTATTTTTTAAAGGTCCGTCGCCAATAAACGTCATTTTGAAATCTATGCCTGATTTATTAAGGTATCCCAAAGCATCTATTGCGATATCAGCTCCTCCCACCGGGTAAAGTCCTTTTACCGTTATAAGATTTAAGCAACCGTTTTTTTTCTTGGTCGGGAAAAACTTGTCTGTATCGACTTCACTCCAAACGACCAGGTCTACTTTTATTCTTTTTGACGCTAGGTGATCGGCAAGCGCTTGAGAATTGCTTACTACATAAGACGAGTTTGCTTGAAATTTTCTTAGGGTTAAAATTTTGTTGGGATCATATTCCCAGCCATCATTACCCCTGAAAACCATCACATATTTTTTCGCTTTTAGAAAAGGTTTTGCCATAAGCAATCCTATATTCAGAGTGCTCCATCCCATTGTCTGAATTATCTCTCTGTCCGAATAATTCTTAATTATTAAAAAAAAGAGATTGAGAATTTCAACTATTCTAAAGAAAAATCCGTATTTACCTTTTCTCGATAACGGCATATACCTGATGATGTCATCACTTATGAACTTAGCATTGATCCGTGATGGATCGGAATACCGAGGCGTAAAAGCGAGTACTTTGACATCGATACCCTTATTTTTCAACCAACGGTATTTTTCATAAGTGGTATTAGCCATTCCTGTGAAATCCGGAACAAAACTTGGGGTAATCAGTAATATTTTTATCTTGACACCTCCATATGTAGTTGATCTAAAAAAGAGAATCATCGTAACTTTCCGTATCTATTGGACGAGGTGTCTGATGATTAATTTGTTCCTTCGCCCATTTTCGTGCAACATGGTACCTGATAACCTAAAAAAAAGCAATATATATCAAGGTTGTTATCTTAATTTTTGCGAGACCTTTTCCCGAACCACCCTGTCCAAATCTGGTATTCTCGATTGACCGATTGTTTATTGCGATTTAGATATCCGATATGGGCTATCGCAAGATCGTTGACAGTATGCTAATGTTCTTACGGATTTGACTTTT
>CAZFUR010000071.1:0-8065 GCA_964522245.1 uncultured bacterium
TTAAAATCTTTGGCAAAAAGACCGTTATATTCTGTACTGTCTAACGATAAATTATACGAATTTTGCAAACATAAAATGAGACCGTGGCAAGACGCCGCAAACGACTATATACAACAATTCCATAACAATAAAATTTGATATCTATTGAAAAAGAAAATAAAAGTTGCCCACATAATTACAAGACTTATCGTAGGAGGTGCCCAGGAAAATACCATCTCCACCGTAACGGGACTGATGAAAAACCCCCATTACGACGTTACCCTTCTATCCGGTCCTGAAATCGGTCCTGAAGGCACATTGCGGGATAAAGCGATGGGAAAAGGTGTAAACTTGATAATTATCTCCCAACTTAGAAGAAACCTGAATCCTGTCAGAGACCTACTGGCTGTGACTCAACTTATCATCCATTTTATGAAAAATCGATACGATATCATTCATACCCATAGTTCAAAAGCAGGGATCATAGCTAGAATATCAGCCTTTTTAACAGGTTGCCCCGTAATTATCCATACCATCCACGGATTGCCGTTTCATCCATACCAGAGCAAATGGCGAAATATTTTGTATATTTTTTTAGAAAAAATATGCGCAAAAATAACCGATAAGATCATAACCGTCTCCGATACAATGCGGGATAAAGCACTAGAAAAAAAAATCGGCGAAAAAGAACTTTATACCACAATTTATAGCGGGATGGACATCGACTCGTTCGCCAACTGCTCAAAACATCGCAACCAAATGCGCCAAGAACTAAAAATCAAACCTGATGAACTTGTAGTCGGAAAAATCGCAAGGCTTTTTGATCTAAAAGGACACGATTTTGTGATCGACTGCGCGAAAGAAATATCTAAAAATATTCCAAACGTAAAATTTTTATTCGTCGGCGACGGCATATTGAAAGATAAACTGATAGAAAAAATACACTCTTTGGGAATGGATGAGAAATTTATATTTACAGGACTGGTCGCTCCGGAAAAAATACCTCCCTGCATATCTTGCATGGATATTCTAGTGCACGCATCGTTGAGAGAAGGACTAGCCAGAGCTTTACCCCAGGCAATGGCGGCGGGGTTGCCGATTGTGGCTATCGATGTCGATAGCGCTCACGAGATGGCTATAGATAATAAGACCGGATTTCTGATCCCATCCAACGATCAAAAAATGTTCGTACAGGCTGTTATAAAATTATTACGAGATAAAAAATTAAGGTCAACTTTGGGACAAAACGGAAAAAAAATGGTTATTGAAATGTTTAAAACAACTTTTATGGTCAATAAAATAGAAACCCTTTATGAGGATCTAATAATATGTGGTTAATAGCATACTGTTACACCCTGATTTTCGCCTTTTTCACATCTTTATTATTTGTTAAGTTATCGATGAAAATAGCTGTAAAATTCGATTTTATGGACCATCCTTCAGACAGAAAAGTCCACACCGCATCGATTCCTCTTTTAGGTGGATTGGGTATTTTTATGGCACTCATAACAACTGTCCTATTTAACTATTTCGCGGTAATAGCTATACATAAATATCATCTGTTCACATACCCTATGATAAACGAACTATATCCGTACATATCAGGCATGATAGAAGTCAGAAACAAAATAATCGGTATTTTTATATTCGGGTCGGCTTTTTTTCTGATCGGGATTTTTGATGACAAAATCGGTCTTTCAGCTAAACTTAAATTTATTTTAGAGCTGATTCTGGCATTTTTATTCGTGTATTTTTTAGATATAAAAATAACCCTTTTTATAAAAAATCAGTTTTTCAGCTATGCGATAACCATACTCTGGATAGTAGGTATTTCCAACTCATTCAATCTACTGGATAATATGGATGGTCTATCCGCCGGAGTCGGGATAATAGCATCGGTTATCTTTTTCTTTTCCGCCGTGTCGGCCGGTCAGATATTTATAGCGCTATTCCTGATAGCGTGCGCGGGAACATTGCTGGGATTCCTGAAATACAATTTCCCTCCCGCTAAAATCTTCATGGGTGATGCGGGATCTTTGTTTATCGGATTTATTATGTCGGTACTTACTATATTGGGCACTTATTACATAAAGGGCTCGGCGAATCTGTATCCTATATTCATGCCTGTTCTTATTTTAGGGTTACCGATATATGACACGCTCTCTGTTATTGTGATAAGATTGAAAAAGCGTGAATCAATATTCAAAGCCGATAAAAATCATTTCTCCCACAGACTGCTGAGACTGGGTATGAGTAAATCGGGCGTTGCGTGGTTTATTTATCTGGTGACTTTTTGTGTAGCGATAAACTCTATCCTGCTCCCTAGACTAGACGAATTAGGGGTCTTGATTATCGGGGTACAAACCATATGTATCCTGTTCATTGTAACACTACTTGAATATTATGCGGATAACAAAGGGGAAAAATGAAAAATATCAATCCTAATAAAATAATATCACTCCTGTTATTTTTCATCGTTTGTTTCTCAATATTCATATTTCCAATCAAGTTGGGTGCCCCTTATATCGATGAAATAGGTTTGTATATTCCAACATTGATAGAACTGATTTTTGCCTCGTGGACATCTGTCATTTTATGTTATTTCGGTTTACTCATATTTATAATAATAATGGCTGGCGTTTTATTAAAAAATAAAGTTATCTTAAAATTTGACATATCGAATGTTTCTCTGATTGCATATCTCATTTTCTGTATAGCATCAGTGCTATATTCGGTGAACAAACACACCACGATAATAAATAATCTGTTAATTTTATCCGCATCAAGCGCTTTTTTAGCCTCAAGAAAAATAACACGTCAGAAAAACGACAAACTATTTCATATACTGTTTGTATTGATTTTATCCGCCGCAACTTTTGTTTCCATAAACGGCATTCATCAATTTTTTTATGGACTGGACGATATGAGAAATTTTTTAGATATGGAGAAAATAAAAAAAACGGCTCTTTTGTATAAAAATACCGACTACCATACTTATTCCCTTTATTTGAGACTGATAAGCAATCGGGTATTCTCTACTTTTGTCTACCCAAATTCTCTATCAGGATATCTATGTATGATACTACCATTTTTATTCGAGCTTTTTAGACAAAACAAAGCTAATCTTTTAAAAACCTATATACAGGTGGTCTTTGTAGCAGTGGTATGTTTATCTTTTTGGTTCTATATGCAGTCAATGTCATTTTTCATTCCCGTAGCGATAATATCCGTCTGCGTTTTTCCGTTATCCATTTTGTACTGCTTGATCTTGACAGGATCTAAAGGAGGATTAGTCACTTTAATAATGGTATCATCGATATATTTTGCAATATTGATTATTAGAAACAAAAAAAATAGATTATCCGTAAAAACAACGCTAATAGCGATTATTCTTTTATCGACATTAATATTTCAAGTCTCCAAAGGCAAAATAAAAACACTAAAAGCAAGGTTCGATTACTGGAGATGCGCAACCAAAATGATAAAAGACGCTCCTCTGCTCGGCTTTGGCACGGGAACATTCGGCACCATCTATCCGAAATACAACATCATAGATGCCGAGCAAACACAATTTGCCCACAATAATTATATCCAGACCGCCACGGAAACAGGATTAGTGTCGGGTTTTTTCTTTATTCTGGTCTGGCTTGTTCCATTAATTTATTTTGTAAAAAAATCTCTAAAACAAAAACTCCCAACCTTAGAATCGGCGGCCGGTTTTTCTATCATGGCATTTTTTATCCACGGCATGGTGGATTTTGACTACTACATACCGACTATAGCTTTCTACGCCTTCTTCATGCTAGGACTACTCTCCTCTAAAAAAACTGATCGTTATTATATTATTCGCATAAAAAATATACCGCTAAAAGTATCTTTGATAACAATAACAATCATCTTTTTTATATATGCCAACATTTTTATGAAAAAAACAGTTCATTCCGCCATCTACTACAACAGTGCCCAAACCTACGCCGAACAAGACAACAACAAAGCTATATACCTGACAAAAAAAGCAATCGACCTGACTCCATCCGACTCGAAACTGTACTTTTTTTTAGCAAACCTCTACCTATCTGAAGAAAATTTCGATGAAGCCGTCAAATATTATAAAAAAGCCGTTTCTCTAAATCGATACAGGGCTTCGTACCACTATAAACTAGCCAAAACCCTGCGACAAACAGGCACCGAAGAAAATTTAAAACAAGCAATACTTGAATTTAAAAAAGCAACCGAGTATAATCGTTCCTTCAAGAACTAATTTTTTAAAAAGGCTATTTTTATTATGAAAATTCTCGTTTTAAACGGTCCGAATCTAAACCTTTTGGGAAAAAGAGAAAAAGATATTTACGGTTCTGTAACTTTATCTGAAATAGAAAATGACCTCAAAAAACTGTCTGATAATCTGGGGGCAACAATCTCTTTTAGTCAAAGTAACAGTGAAACGGAACTTATAGATTCTATACAAAATGCCAGAAATAATTATGACGGTATAATAATCAACCCGGCGGCATATACCCACACGAGCATCGCCATTATGGACGCCGTAAACGCCGTTGAGATACCTTCCATAGAGGTGCATTTATCCAATATTCACAGACGAGAAGAATTTAGACAAATCTCCTATCCCGTTAAGGCGTGTATCGGACAAATTTGCGGTTTTGGAAAAACAAGCTATACCCTCGCTTTGCGAGCAATTTGCGATTATTTATCCGACAAAAACTAACTAATATCTCAACCATAAAATTAAGCCGACAAAAACTACATTTGACAAATAATAGAAAGACTAATAGAATAGACGCGTTTCTGAAATTCGGATATTTTTTTATATAATCTAATATGGAGGTGTTATGGATCTCAAAGAAATTAAAGAAGTTATAAAAATGATGAAGTCTAACGATATTACCGATTTCGAGTTAGAGCGGGAAGGCTTCAAAATCATTTTAAGAAAAGAACAACAAAATGAAACACAAAATATTATTCAACATTCACCTGCGTTTTTTCAGCCTCAACAAGTAGCCGCTCCTATGGTTACACAGATGCCTGAACAAATGCAAAATACAACCACCAGAGCCGTTCAAGAAGATAAAGAAGACCCAACCATAGATTACATATTGTCGCCTATGGTGGGAACCTTTTACGTCGCGCCGTCACCTGAGTCTCCGCCATACGTAACTACGGGACAAGAAATAAAAGGAGACGACGTTGTCTGTATTCTTGAAGCAATGAAGGTTTTTAACGAAATTAAGGCGGAAATGAACGGAAAAATTATGGAAGTCATGGCGGAAAACGGCGCACCTGTGGAATTTGGTCAGAAACTATTCAAAGTTAAAAAGATTTAAAGGTGAAACTTATATGTTGAAACGAATCTTGATTGCAAACAGGGGCGAAATCGCTCTAAGAATCATTAGAGCATGCCACGAACTCAATATTGAAACTGTCGCCGTTTTTTCCGAAGCAGACGCCGATAGCCTTCATGTACTGATGGCTGATAACGCAATCTGTATAGGGAAAAATTCGAGTACAGACAGTTATCTACACATTCCATCAATAATCAGCGCCGCCGAGATCGGTAATGTCGAAGCGATTCATCCGGGATACGGTTTTTTGGCTGAGAACGCTCATTTCGCCGAAATATGCGACAGCTGTAACATAAAGTTTATCGGTCCTAAACCGGACCATATAAGGTTTATGGGTGATAAATCTAAGGCAAAAGAAACCGTTAAAGCGGCCGGTGTTCCGACCATACCCGGAAGCGATGGATTGATAGAAACTAGCGATGAAGCTATAAAAATAGCACGAAAAATGGGATACCCCGTCATAGTAAAGGCATCTGCAGGAGGAGGTGGTAGAGGCATGCGTATAGCGCATAATGATATAAGTTTAGCAAATGCTTTCCTTGCCGCAAAAGCAGAGGCAGAAGCCGCTTTCGGAAACTCCGATGTTTATCTGGAAAAGTTTATCGAAAACCCACGCCATATTGAGATTCAGATACTGGCAGACCAACATGGCAACGTAGTTCATCTTTTTGAACGGGACTGCTCAATCCAAAGAAGACATCAGAAAATGATTGAAGAATCGCCATCCTCCATTCTCAAACCTGAAACGAGAAAAAAAATGGGTATTGCCGCAATTAATGTCGCCAAAGCAGTAGGTTACGAAAATGCGGGAACGATAGAATTTCTGTACGACAACGACGACTTCTATTTCATGGAAATGAACACTAGAATTCAGGTAGAACATCCTGTAACAGAAATGGTTACCGGTATAGATCTGATAAAAGAACAGCTTAAAATAGCTAGCGGAGAAAAGTTATCATTCACACAAAAAGATGTAAAGATAACAGGTCATGCCATCGAATGCAGAATTAACGCAGAAAACCCGGACAAAAACTTTATGCCCTCCCCCGGTAAACTCACCGCTTATTATTCGCCAGGCGGTATGGGAGTACGTGTAGATAGCCACGTTTACGCCGGTTACACAATCCCCCAATATTACGATTCTATGATCGCAAAACTAATCACACATGGCAAAGATAGAAACGATGCCTTACAAATAATGAGCCGTGCATTAAGCGAATTTAAAATAGAGGGTATATCCACAAATATATCGTTTCAGAAAGAAATTATAAACGAGGACAGTTTTAAATCTGGCAAATATTCAACTAACTATATTGCGGAGCTCCTGAAACATAAAGAGTAAATGGAGATTTTTTAATGACAAAAGAAAAGAAAACCAAATCAGAAGATAAAAGGTACTCCAATTTTGAGCAGATTACAGACACAACCGTAATCAGTGATGATGTAATTGCGGTTATCGCTTACATGTCTGTTCAAGAATTCCCTGGTATTTTACCGCTGGGTAGCTCTATCGTAGGCGATATCGTGGAAAAATTCGGCAAAAAATCGTTGGATAAAGGTATCAAGGTACAGACAAAAGGCGAAAATGTCGTCATAGATATTTCTGTGTATGTGGAATACGGAGTAAAAATACCTGACATATCTATTCAGATTCAGAACAAAGTCAGAAAAGCTGTCGAAGATATGGCGGGTAAAAAGGTTGTCGCCATTAACCTAATCATACAGGGAGTTAGATTACATCCTGGCGAAGAAATGACAGAATCTAAGTAAAACAAACATGGAGAATACAATGAAGATTTTTCTCAGATTCCTGTTCCACTTGCTGTATACATTGGTCTTTTTGGCTATCGGTATCGTTATCCTTGATCTTTATTTTCAGTACTTTATTTCTCAAGAAACAGTTGTCGGACAGATTAATATTTTCATGGAAAACAATCTTTATTTGATTTTGACATCCGCTTTTTTTATTCTTGTTCCCCTCTTATATTTTATTTTGCTCCTATCATCCAGAAGAAAAGAGTCTTTTTTGAAATATACTACGCCTGAAGGGGAAATTCTGATCTCCGTGTATGCGGTAGAGGATTTTATAAAAAAAATATCCCGCAACTTCAGAGAAATCAAAGAAGCCTATCCTAAAATAACATTGAAAAATAAGGATTCTATTGAAGTAAAAATAAAACTGAAAATCTGGGCTGGAGTGCAAAATCTACCTCTTACAATAGAAGAAATTCAAAAAGATATGCGCAACCAAATACAAAATATGCTCGGTATAGAAAACATAGAGGGAATCCATATCTTTTTATCCAAGGACTCTTTTGCCCCAAGAGATATACCCAGAAAAAGAAAATCCGATCCGATAAATATTACGGAAAATGTCGAACAGACAGATCCGAAACCGACCGATGAGGAACCTTTGGAATAATGGAATCGTACGTCCACTCTTACATCGATGCCGGATTGAATCTAAAAAATTCGTTTCTTAAAAAAATATCCCCTGAAATAATCGACTTCGCGAAAACAATATATTATTCTATAAAAAATGGGGGAAAACTTCTCATTTGCGGGAACGGCGGAAGTGCTGCAGACGCTCAACATGTAGCGGCTGAATTTGTGAATAGATTTAAAAGAGAGCGCACTCCACTTCCGGCAATATCGTTATCAACAGATACATCCGTCATCACCTCCATCGGTAACGATTACTCTTTCGATGAAATATTCAGCAAACA
>CAZFUR010000072.1:0-8035 GCA_964522245.1 uncultured bacterium
TTGTATGGTATTAGTTTGTATACATTTTATGGAGAATGATTCTATATCCTGATCATTGGTTGCTTTTTTCTCGAATTTGGTGCTGAAACTTTTTCTCATTCCATAGGGATTAAAGTAGAATATTCTATATTCTTTGATATTTTCGTCTATATCTTGATCAAAAATTGATGGAATCGAGTCTATGAATTCTCCTGCTCCGACAATTAGTTCTGCTAGTTTTATGGATGGGAATTCGAGTCTTTGTGAGAATTTAACATTAACTTCAAGTAATTCTTTATTGTTGTCGTCTAGTTTTGATCTGATTGAATCGGGCAGTTTTGGTTTCGTAATCATTTTGAGTCCAATTTAGAAGATAAACTTTTTTTTATTTTATAAATTTTATCTATCGGTTTGCTTGTTTTATGGAGTGCGGATTGGATTGCGGCGGCGGTGTTTTTGAATGGGGTACTGTTGCCGGAGATATCTCTATTTTTAAGATCGGATTCATCTATATATTTTGTCACATCGTTTATGCTTTTCCATATGGTTCCTGAGAATATGCAGATATCCATAATATTGTTTATTGTCGAATCTATGTTTTTTCTTATCAAAGAGATATTGTTTATGACTCGTTTTACTTTTTCTATGATGCTGTTACTGGAATAAATAGTGCTGTTCATTCCCATGAAAATTTCTGATATAAGAGAGTTTATCTGATTCATGATCTGTTTTATTTTTGTCGCGGCTTGCCCCGATTGGTTAGACAGTTTTCGCATATCGTTTACTACGCTGTTGTAGTCTATGCTCGAATCTTCTTCTCTGGATGCTTCAAGTGCGGCGTTAAAAGCTAGCATTTTGATTATAGTTGTGTGGTTTATTAGTTCATCCACGATATTGTTTATGTCTGAAGATCCTGTGTTCAGACTGTGGGAATTCTTAGATGTTTCCGAGTTTTTCCCGATAAATTTTTGTACATGTTTAGATATGTTAGTGACTTCTTCAAAATCTGTCTGAAGAGTCTCTTGGAGTGTATAAAAGTTATCCTGATCTTTTTTTGCGACGTGATTGATTTCCGCGACATTTTTAGCCGACAGTTCTATTTTTTTACTGAAGTGATTAGATGCTTGTGAGAGTATATAAAAGTAGTAATGAATATCGTTGATTATCTGATCTATTTCCGCAGAGCTATCTTTTATGTGTTCGTATTGTGTCATGAAATGATTTAAGTTGTCTATAATTTCCCTATCGCCGGTATCCTCTGCGTTCATCTGGATAAATGAGCCGAACAATATTGTATCTGAATACGCTTGTACTTGTTTATTGACGGTTTCTAAAAGTTGTGTTTTTTTTACTTTTATTTGGTTTTCGTTTGATAGTATCCATTCTGCTGTTGCGGATATATCCCTTGCTCCGACTAGAATATCACGGCTAACGTCGCGTATCTTTTTGCCGCCTTGAAATAGGGATTTTGTGTTGTTGTGTATAGAATCAAAAGTCAAGATGACTTTTTTGATTTTATTCAGTTCGTTTTTTACCGTTTTCCCTGAATCTTGTATTCCTTTGATTACTTTATGTAGATGTTTGTGGAGTTTCTTGATTAATTTTGTGATGTTTTTTGCTGAAGTAGCAGATGTTTCGGCTAGATGTCTTATTTCTTGGGCGACAACGGAGAACTCGTTCTTTTCCCTATCTGAGCGTGAAGCCTCTATCGTTACATTATAAGACAATAGTCGTGTCTGTTTTGAGACGTCTATCACCGCTTGCCCCATATCTTCTATCTGAGAAGATAATTTCTCCAGTTTTTTTATAAGAGTGTTATTTCTTCTCTTATTGGCGGTTAGGATATCTGCGGCGTTTATTATTTCTTCTATTTCTTGTGCCGTTTCTGTTACTTTGTCTTCTATATAGTCCATTTTTGAGAGGTACTGTTCGCAACTGTGAGATGTATCTTCGGCGTCTCTGAGTATTTGTGTGCTGACAAGCATGTAATGGTTTTCGAATCCCAAATCGGACTTATCACCGTCCCAAATCTCTTCCATCAGTTCGGTCAATTCATTCAGAGCGCTAAGTCCCGTTTCCAAACCTTGCATGGTTGGTTTCAAATAATCTAGTAATTCTTTGTTTTCCGGTGTATTCTTACTCATACTATGGGTATCGGCTTTTGAGTATAATATTTTATAGAAAAAAACAGACTATTGGTTTATAAATCATTGATAAAAAAGATATTGGGGGACTTATGAAGCAGATTTTAAATCTTGATGGTGTTTGTGTTGCGGGTCCGTACTCTGTGGCGGTTAAATCGGGCGGATTGATATTTCTATCGGGGCAGATAGCGCCTGATGCTAAAGGGGAGAATCTCTACGAGGCGCAGACAGATAAAATATTGAGCAATATGGAGGATATTTTAGAATCGTTGGGGTTATCGTTAAAAAATGTTATAAAAACGACTATTTTTGTTACAGAGATGAATGAGTTTTCTAATCTGAATAGAGTGTACGGCAAATATTTCTCTGATCAACCGCCTGCAAGATCATGTGTAGAGGTTTCATCGTTGCCAAAAGGTGCACTGGTGGAGATAGACGCCATAATCAGTTGTGATTAAGGTTATCTGGATCTTTTAGGATGAGTTCTTCTTTGTCCTAAAGACATGTCTTCTTTTGAGGTTGTGGGCATAGGCGGTGGAGGCGTTTGTGTTTTGTTTAATTGTGGCGAAGGAGTATCGGGTAACGGAGGAGGCGGTGGCATTGGCATGGTGCTTTTGGGTGGATTTTGTGATCTATTTTTTAGTGCGTTATTCCGTTTTTCGCGGAGTTTTTTGAGTTGTTCCTTACGTTTCCTTAGAATTTCCTGCCGTCTGCTTTTTAGTTTTGATTGTTTTGATTTTTGTTTCTTTATCAAAGCCGATCGTTTTTCCTGTTTAGAAAACCATCTCTCGTTTTCTTTCGCTTGTTTTTGTGCTTCTTTTCTTTTCTTTTCTAACTTTTCGGCAAGTTGTTCTTTTTCTTTCTCGTCTGATCGGTGAATGGATTCTACCTTATCCATGGTAAAACCTACGGTTCCGATTCCAATATTGATCTTTATATGATCGTTGTCTTCTTCAACGATGTTGCCTTCTAGCTCACGTCCATTTTTGAGTTTAACAATATCTGAGAATGAAGGTGTAGTTAAGAGAAAAAAAACGGCAATAGTTAAAATAAACTTCATATGTCCACGGCTCCTTTATCCAAAATTCTTCCTATGGGAATGATATATCATTAAACTTGAGATGTCAAGTCCATGGTACTTATAAAATTAGACTTTGAAACTGACAAAATATTCAAATCTATTTGGATAATCATAGCGATTTTATGTTGACAAAAGCTGATATAAAATGCTAATTTCGTGGCGACTATGGTGTCTTCGATCTCACTAAATTCTTACTCAAAAAGAGGAGGCTTGTTCATGAAGACTTTGTCAATTTTGATGGTTGGTTGTTTTTTGTTTTTATGTTCTACATCGTCGAATGCGTTTGTGGGTGAGGATAATTTTGACGATAATAGTATAGATTTGTCAAAATGGAGTTTCTTCTCTTCTAGTGGAACGTCGGAGTTGAGAGAGTCGTCTTCAGTCTTGCAGTTTAGGGATCCGGTAGGCTCTTCAGATGGGATGAACTTGTTGGCTTGGGCTCAGGCGTTACCGGATGACGAAAGCTGGACGGCTATGATTGACGTATCTATACCCTTTGGTTTACTAGATACTTCCTTAGATCAGGAATTTTATCTTACGATGGGGGTGGCGAATGCCAATGATTTTACCGACTCGGTTAGCATTGATTACACACATTCAGTGTTTAATAATTCAGAGGTTGCGAGTTTTGGCATATACAAGCAAGTCGATGATTCTGATGTTGTTGCTTTCCATTCACCGACATCTGTGTCGTCAGCTTCTTTGATGATTCAGTGGTCGGATTTGGATAGCAAATTCAAGATTGGTTATCTTGCCGGTGGAAACGCGGTTATTTTGCAAGAGATATCAGTATCCGATTGGAATTTAAGACCTGATGATCCTTTTATGCTTGGTATTGGGCTTGGAACGGAGGGTAACGGGTTAACATTTGGTTGGGATGATGGCGTTTTTGAAGATAATTTCAAGGTTTCTTCTACTTCTTCGTCAGTGCCTGAGCCGACGGCGGTTTCTCTGTTTCTTTTGGGAATAGGCTTTTTTGTCAGAAATTTGAGAAAAAAGAACGGTTGTGTCTAAAACTCTTTGATTTTACGATATTTTTGCGAAGGGTTTGCTGATACGGGAATGGTTGTGTTTTTGTGGTGTTGCTTTTTTTTAGACGGCTTTTAAAAATAATTGAACTTTTTCGCCGCAAATGATATCGTACTTCACCTGTGATTTTGTTGTGAAATTTGTTTTTTGATTTACATAGGGAGTTTATACAGATGCCTACTTATGAATATGAGTGTAAAGATTGTAAACACAGATTTGAGCAGTTTCAGCGGATTACCGCACAGCCTTTAAAAACTTGCCCTGAGTGTGGCGGTACAGTAAAAAGACTTATCGGATTAGGTGCGGGTATTATCTTCAAGGGGTCTGGTTTTTATTGTACTGATTATAAAAATAACAGTTCTACACAGACAAGCGGTTCTGAAAAAACAGAGAAGAGTGATACCTCTTCCGCTAGCAAAGACAGTTGCAAAAAATGTTGTGAATCTACCGATGCCTGTCCGAAAAAGTGATCTTAAAATGTCTAAGCTATCTCCGATAGATGTTGAGTAAAACTGAACTCCTCGCTGATCTATCTGCCCTGACACCCGCTCAGATTTTTTCTGCCGATGCCGTCTCTTTCATGAAACGAGCAATTGAGTCCTCTTCCGGCAACGAAGTCTTTTTTGTCGGGTATCCTAAAGAAGACTTCCCCGTTTCTACCGTTAAGACCTACGCTATGGGTAACAAACAAGAAGTGCCGGTCTTGATAGATATTCCTGAATCGGGTTGTACCGTTATACATAATCATCCGTCCGGCGATCTAACACCGTCTTCGGCAGATCTGAATATAGCTTCTATTCTTGGTCAGAAAGGAGTCGGAAGCTGTATCGTAAATAACGATCTGACAAAATCTTATATGATAGTCGCCGCCCACAGAAAAAAACAATTGCAGGCGATTGATGCCGATGCCGTCGCCGCCCTAATAGAGCCTGATGGTAAATTTGCCAAAGATTTCTCAGGTTATGAGTTTAGGGCTCAGCAAGTGGATATGCTAAAGACGGTTGTATCCGTATTGAACGAATCAAAAATAGCGATGATTGAAGCGGGTACGGGTACAGGCAAGAGCATTGCTTATCTAATCCCTTTGATTCGATGGGCTGTCACCAATAAACACAGATGCCTTGTCTCTACAAAGACGATCAATCTTCAAGAACAGTTGGTCTACAAAGATATCCCTGAATTGAAAAAAATTCTTCCCGATAAATTTAAAATCTGTCTTGTCAAAGGTAGGCAAAACTATCTGTGTAAACGGAAACTAGATATGATTATGCGCTCGCCCGATTCACTTTTTGATGACGGTGATCTGCCTGAATTAAAAGATATTTCCGAGTGGGCTGATAGAACTTGTGACGGTTCTTTATCTGATCTGAATTATGTTCCGAAACCGATAATTTGGGAAAAAATATCGTCAGATACTGAATCGTGTTTGCGGGCACGGTGTTACAATTTCAATAACTGTTTTGTCACAAAGTCTCGTCGTAAAGCGAATGCGGCGGATATTCTTATAGTGAATCATCACTTGTTGTTTGCTGATATTGCCATAAAAAAAGAGGTTGGTTACTCAAGTGATATCGGGATTTTGCCTCCTTATAAACGGATAATTCTTGACGAGGCTCATCATATTGAAGACGTCGCCACGTCTTATTTTGGTATCAGAGTGACTCAAATCGGGATAGTCCGTATTTTGAGAAGACTGTATAGTTTTCGAGGAAAAAAAGAGAAAGGGTATTGGATCGGTTTGCGCAAAAAAGTAACTGCTCTTTTATCTGTGGAAAAAGCCTTGCCGTTGACCGGACGGATACAGTCGGAATTCATTGAGATGCAACAGAATTTAGATGATGCTATAAAAAGTTTCTTTTATTTTTTGAAAGAGTTTTTAGATCAACAAACCGATCGATCAGAAACCAGATGGCGTATTCCAAAAGACAAGAATGAGCTTAAAAATTGGGAAACCCTTGTTTACGACGCCTATCTGCGTCTAAAAGGTGAAGCGAAATGTTATTTCAAAGCGATTGATGCGTTTTTAGCTGATTTAGAACAGTTTGCGGATACAAATAAAATCGATCTTTCTAACGATATAATAGAAATTTCGTCTACAAAAAATAAATTGGAACGACAGATTGTCAATCTTGAGTTGATACTGTTTTCATCGCAGGAGGATTCAACGGATGTTAGATGGATAGAGTCTGGCAGACGCTCGAATTTACAGTTGTATTCTGCACCTATTAATGTTGCGGGGCAGATTCACGAGTATCTGTTATCGAAGTTTGATTCTATAATAATCACCTCGGCGACATTGACAATCGAGAATAAATTCGATTTTTTGGCAGGTCGGTTGGGGATTGATCTGATTGAACCTGAGCGAGTGGAATCGAAATTGATTCTGTCGCCGTTTGATTATAAAAATCAGGTTATGATTGGTATTCCCAGAGAGATTCCGTCACCGGATAACAGTTTATTCGATAGCAGGTTGTCCGATTTTATAGTGGATATATTGAATATTACCAAAGGCGGTACGTTTGTTTTGTTTACATCATTTAAGTTGTTGGATAGATGTTTTGATCGTGTTTGTTCGTCGATAAACTTTTTAAATTTTATTCGTCACGGTGATGAACCGAGAAATACAATTCTGGATAAGTTCCGCAAAGACAGAAGTGCTGTTTTGTTTGGTACGGATAGTTTTTGGGAAGGGGTTGATGTTAGGGGTAAATCGTTGGAGTGTGTTATTTTAACAAGGTTACCGTTTAGGGTTCCGACTGATCCTGTTGTTGAGGCGAGGGTAGAATATATCAAGTCTCAAGGTGGTAATCCGTTTATCGACTATATTGTCCCGTTGGCGGTGGTGAAATTCAGACAAGGGTTTGGTCGTTTAATCAGGACAAAAACCGATAGGGGAGTGGTTATAATAGCCGATAACAGAGTCTTGACTAAAGGGTATGGACGGAAGTTTTTAAGATCGTTGCCGGAGTGTGAATTGTGTGTAGAGGAATCGGGTATAATAGTATCTAAGTTGGCTGATTTTTTATGTTGACAACATAATATGCTTTTTATATGATAGCTCCCGTTGTTGGTTGGGGGCGGTTAGCTCAGCTGGGAGAGCACATGCCTTACAAGCATGGGGTCACAAGTTCGATCCTTGTACCGCCCACCAGAACCTGTCATCGTGTTGGGGGGGGGGTGGCGATTATTTGTGAGGAGATGGCGGTGTTTGTAAGGGGTGGCGGATGCGGTTTTGTGGATATGATTTTTTAGATAGAGTTGATATTTGATTGACAGAGACATTATGAGCGGGGGCGTAGTTCAACTGGTTAGAGCACTGCCCTGTCACGGCAGAAGTTGAGAGTTCGAATCTCTTCGTCCCCGCCATTTAAAATACGAACCGCTTTCCTCGGAGAGCGGTTTTTTTTTGTGATTGAAGATGATGTTTGAGCAAAAAAATATTAAAATTTTTTAATCTCTACCAAATCCACCGACTTCAGTCGGTGGCGGGGCGTGGGGGTGAAAGCCCCACACATTTTGTTTGCCATCAGTTAAACTACTGATCATTAATAAAAATAAAAACATTAAGAAGCCCCCGACTTCGTCGGGGGAATTTCACTCTATCAGTTTTATTCTTGACATTTTTGCTACGCCAGCGATGTCTTTGTAAATATAATAATGACCAATGATTTTACAAACCTTTAATTCTAGACTATTGATGTTCCAAAGGAACACTCGTTTATTATTTTTGTTTAATTCGCAGTCAGGTATAGGGACAAAAATGCGTCCGCCATCAAGACTAATGAAAGTCAATTCTTTTATG
>CAZFUR010000073.1:0-7842 GCA_964522245.1 uncultured bacterium
GTTGTGCAAGAAACGAGGCACAGTTGCATGACGGTCTTAAATCTGTTTTTGATACTGCTGCGTTGCCTGTCAAGATTGTCGTCAGGCAGGTGGATAACGTTCTGGACGCTGTTTCTGACAAAGAGTAGCTTTTTATTCGGTGCCGATTTTTTTATCCAAAGATTTTTTTAGTGGGTTGGGGAATTTATCGGTCTCTTTCAGTGCTTGTTTTTTGAGTGTTTCGATTGATGGTAACCGCAGTCTTGCTTGGTTAGATACAGCTTTTGTGTATTCTGTCCGCAACATGGTTGCCAGTTTTATATAACCTGCAAACGCCTCTTCTTCGCCCAGTGACAGATTCCAGTATGCCTGTTTTACAAGACTATATAACAATCCTTTAACTTGATCGTAGTTACCTGTTTGCGCAGTAATCTTGAATTCGTTTAAGGCGTATACCTGATAGTTATCTTCTTTTATTTTTTCAGGGAAACTTTTTTTGATTATATCGAAATATTTTTTAGCGTTTTCCGTATCGTTCAGAGCGTACAAAAGAACAATAGATTCCGATAGAAAATAGAAATATGATGTTTTGATATTTTTTATGGTGGCTTCCGATTCTCTATAATATTCTATAATTTCTTTGTAGACTTGATACATAGTATCGATAAATTTTTTATCGGGAGTAGTTATATAAAGATAATCGTCTCCGTCTTTCATCAAAAACAGTTTCCCACGCCTATACATGGTTTGCATTGATACATAGATGATTCTGTCATACAGGATCATATTCTTTTTATCGGCAAACTTTTTTGCCGTATATGCCCAATATATAGCATGGGTATCCGGCAGTCTCCAGTCGAGCTGACCGAACTTATTCATGATCTTTATCATCTCGGATATATCCAGCTTTAATCTTTCTTGCAGTTGGTCTCTGCGAAGAATCAGGCATATTTTATCCATCAGTTTTTCATCGTATTCGGAATTTTCCTTATTTTCCTCAAATGCGTTTCTAAAATCTGTGTAATTATGGATTCCATTATATTGGAGATCTGTGAAAAGTTTATTCAGCTCAGGGTCATTTTTCATAAGGACGGTTGTTTTTTTCAATGAGTTCATTTCTTTTAGGTCTTCGATTCCCCTAACAAGACCGTTCATCTCTATGGCGAGCTGTTTTTTGTAATAGAAATGCATATCGTCCCAGCTTTGACCGATTTTATGAGAATAAATCCACGCTATTTCTTTTCGTATTTTAGCGCTTTTGGAATTATATTTTAATCCTTGGTCTCGGAGCAGATGAATCGCTTTATTGATCCATCGCCAACGGTCTTTTTCAAACGGCATTTCGAACGATATATTATAAGCCATATTCCATGCGTTATGAGTCCAGATATCTTCTATTTGAGGTTCCAGCTCACAAATCCAGTTATACAACTGAGACATTTCAAAAAACTTGCCCTGTTCCCTAAGTTTTATGGTTCTTAGCCATAACATATCAATAAGTACCGATCTTAACCCTCCAAGAAGGTTCACCGCGATAACAAACTGAGGCGGTGCGTTCTCAAGAGGCAAACTTCTTGTCAGACCTGCCATATTGCGGATAAGGTTTATCCGTGGGATAAGACGAGAATTGGCAAACATGGTTGCTGAAAAAAGCAATAAAATCAGTAATATTTTATAGATATTTTTTTTCATTTTCTAAATAGTTATCCTTGCGACTTCTTTCTTCCAAAAGATCAAACTCCCCGCTATTAATGCTACCGACCCTTTCAGTGTAGCCAGTATTACAACGCCTCTAAATAGAGTCGAATTTTCAATAAACCTGCCGTCGGTAATATTGGCGACCGGATTGATTTTATCCAGATGAGGCAGTGCCCAAACCATGGTGGCGATAAATTTTCTGGTTAAAAACATAAGCCCAAACGGCTCTGTCGAGACGGTTGCCGTGTTGTTCAATAACGACGGAGACGATTGAGTCAATACACCGATAAAATATTCCGATCCCGATCCGATTCCCAGTATAAACAGTCCCATCAAACACGCCACCGGGAAAGATAAAAAAGACGATAACATACACCCCGCCGCACACAGGAAAATTATCTGACAAGCTATCAGGAGAATCGATTTTAGATAATTCACCACAAAACTACCTGAATTATAAAGTATTTCGACCCCATCTTTTTGTGGAAAAATGAGTGTTACGAAAGATTCATCTATGTTAGTGAAAGTGACCTGTAGGTCGCCGTTTTCATCGAGTATAGATTTTGGGATGACTATTTCGTGGGCAACGTCATGTGTTTCGTTGGTAAAAACATCTATTTCAGAACCTGCTTTGCCGAAAATCCATCGTCCTCGGATTTTTCCATCTTTGGGTATTTCAGAACAGTAGTATCTAAACCGCAGTGTGATCTTTTCTCCTATAACGTTTTTTATGTTATGGAACACCCATTTTTTTTCATACCTTGGCGGAGCGCAAAACAGCTGAAAAAATGTTTCTTTTTTCACCTTTTTTTCTATCTCTTTGTACGATGCGGGACTGTTTTTTTTTGATTTTTTGATTTCTTCGGCGATACGCTCCTTGAGGTTTGGTATTGCGGGTGTCACAGATCTTTTAGCGGAAAAGAAATCTTTTTTCAAATCGGATTTTTCCGTCTCGGTCAAAACATCTTTATATTGAGAAGTTATAAATTTTATACCGCTGAGGTTTGTTGCGGCGGATACACCTAAAAGTCCAAGAAAAATTATGGACGATCCCAACCAGTACCCAACTAGAATTTGCCACCTTCTGATCGGCTTGGTCGCCAAAATGAAGATCTGTTTTTTTTCCAACTCTTCGTTTAGTGTGTTACAAGAATGAAAAATTGACATCAAAGATAAAAACAAAATAATAAAGTTCAAAGAGTAACTTACATATAGTTGCAGATGTCCTTGTACGGTTCCGTCACCGACTAGCACTATTTGAAGAGACGGTAATCCGATCAAGAAGAGAACAGACAAAATTATAAATTTTTTATCGTGAAATGTCCTTATTAAGGTTTTATGAGCGATAGATAAAATCATAATTGCCTTTATTGTTTAAAAAGTTGTTTTATGACTGATTTGTCTACTGTGTTGTCGGGTTCGTCTTTTTTTGGCGTATTCATCTGTGCTCCGGAAGTTTCTTCTTTGTCTGATACGGCCTGATTGATAATTTTTAGGAAGAATTTTTCCAGTCTGTCTGTGGGGTGTTCTATTTTTATGTTCGGATTGCCCTCATGTTTTAGGATAAGTTTTTTGATTTCGGCGACGGTATTTTCTTTTAGGTCGGGCAGGTTTATCTGAAGGGTATCGTGTTTCTGTAACAGATCGTTTACTTTGCCTTGTATTTTTATTTTTCCGCCATATAGAATAGCTATTTGGTCGCAGACGTCTTCAACGTCTGCCAGCAAATGACTGCATAGAAGAATGGTTTTCCCTCTTTGTTTGAGATCGATTATTAGGTCTTTTATCAGTTTTGTTCCTAGAGGGTCTAGTCCTGATGTGGGTTCGTCCAGAAAAATTATATCAGGATCGTTTATCAATGCTTGAGCAAGTCCCAGACGTCTTGCCATTCCTTTTGAGAACTCTTTTACCGGTCGATTTGCGTTTTTGCTAAGACCAACCATTTCCAACAATTGAGCGGAGCGTCTTTGTATTGTTTTTGCGGGTAGATTAAAGAGGTTGCCGTAAAATCTCAACGTTTCTTTGGCATTCAGATAACCGTACAAATACGATTCTTCAGGCAAAAAACCTATTTTTTCTTTTATGGAAATATTGGATACAGGTTTACCGAGAATCGATATTTTACCCGATGTTTGAAACAGTAGTCCTAGGAGCAGTTTTAGTGTGGTAGATTTTCCTGACCCGTTTGGACCTAGCAGTCCAAATACTTCTCCTTGATATATTTCCAAATTGAGTTCGTTTACAGCCCTAACCCGTGGTCTTCCCCAAAAATCTTTAAAAATTTTTGTCAGGTTTACGGTTTTGATGACAATATTCTTGTTATTCATAAATCAGCCTTTATCGGTTTGTATGTACGGTGTTAATTCTTCACCGAATCGCACTAGTCGTGCGCTGTTAAAAATCACAACAAATGAGCCGACGTTGTGTAATATTGCGGCGAGGATAGGATTTATGTACCCGAATCCGGATAGGATTAATCCTATAACGATAAAAATCACGCCGAAGATTAAGTTCTGAAATATAATGGTGCGTGTTTTTCTGGAGATTTTCACAACAAACGGTAGCCGTAACAGATCGTTATTCATCAACGAAATAGATGCGCTGTTTATGGCAATGTCACTGCCTGCGGCACCCATGGCGATACCGATATCTCCTGCTGCTAAGGCAGGTGCGTCATTTATTCCGTCGCCGACGACCCCCACGGAGAAACCGTCATTTTTTAGTTTGTGAACGACTTCCAGTTTTTCTTCAGGCAAACAGTGTGCTCTGTATTCTTTACACCCTAGTTGATCCGCTACTTTTCTGGCGACAGTTTCTCTGTCTCCGGTCAACATAATTATCTTTTTTATCCCGAGATCGTATAGTTGATCGGTTGCTTTTTTCGCTTCAGGACGGGTTTGGTCTTGCAATCCTATTTTTCCGATATATTTTTTATCGTAGCCGACATACAACAGGCTCAAACCGTCTTCTGATGAATCTTCTTTAACGGAGATATTGTTTTTCTTAAACAATTCTTTGTTGCCGAGTATAACTTCTATCGGTTTATCGTTATTATCAAAAAAGATTCCTTTCAGTCCGAACCCTGCTTGTTCTTGAATATTATCGATTTTCCTTATCGGGACACCTGCCTGTTTTGCCATGGCAAACACGGCTTTTGATACAGGATGATGACTATATTGAGCCAGAGTACCTGCTATTTCGAGTAGTTGTTGTGCGGACTCTTCGTCGGATATTAGGGGTTTTAGTTGTGTTACGGTCAGTGTTCCTGTGGTTAAAGTGCCTGTTTTGTCAAAAACCAATGCCGACAGATTAGCGGCAACTTCCAGATGTGCGATATTTTTGACGAGAATACCCAATCTTGCGGCGCAAGTGAGAGACGCAACCATAGCGGTCGGGGTTGCTAATATTAAAGCGCAAGGGCACGTGACCACAAGAGCCGTTATAGTCCGTGACATATCTTTTGTGAAATACAGTATCAACCCTGCGATCATGATAATTACAGGTGTGTACCACGATGTGTACTGATCGATGATCCTCATGATCGGTGTTTTTGTATCTTCTGCTTCAAGGATAAGTTTTTTCACTTTACCTAAAGTTGTGTCTTCGCCTGCGCGAGTGACCTCTATTTTTATTGTGCCGTCAAGGTTTAGAGTGCCTGCGAAAACGGTATCGCCTTGCTGTTTTTCTACAGGCAGTGATTCACCGGTAATGCTTGCTTCATTAATAGTTGCGTTGCCTGTTTTTATGATACCGTCGGCGGCGATATTATCGCCTGCCAGAACGAGTATGATATCGCCTTTTGTGAGGGTAGAGGCGTCTATTTCTTTAACGTCTCCGTCCTTGATTATTTTTCTTGCTCTGGTTGGGGTCATACGAATTAACCCTTCTATTGCCGCTCTTGCGCCTAATGCGGTTCTGCTTTGTACCAGTTCTGCGCCTAGCATAATGAAAGCGACGATTCCTGCCGTCTTGTAATCTTGAAGCGCGAAACAGGCTATGATCGCAAGGGCGACTAGCTCTTGCATATGTAATTTACCTTTCCAGAGAGAAAAGATAGATTGCCACACGATCGGTACACCTAACAGCAATGCTCCGGCGAAGGCACTTATGTCTGTGATTTCCGCAGGTAATCGGAGAATATAATCGCTCAAATATGCGTTTACCAGCATAGTTCCCCCCAAAAGGGTTGCTCCCATACGCAAAGCGACGGATCTTTTCTGGTTGTCTATTGATGCTGAAGCGGATTCTACACGCATATTTTGACCTTATTTTTTTATTAGTTTTTATTTAACAACAGTCTTAGTTCTCGGGTTCTGTTTTTGCTATCGTCTAAGATATATTTTGATTCAACGTTGTCTAGTACATCTTTGATAACTTGTTGATGTGCTAGGAAGATGAACATATCGGGATTATTTTCGAATTCGTCTATAATCGCATCTATATATTGAGAATCGGCTTTTGTTTCTTCGATGGTATTTATTTTGTATGTCTCGGCTTGGGACAATATTTTAGAGGCGTTGCCTTGAGCTTCGTTACGCAATCTTGCGGCAAAACTTTTAGCCTCATTAATTTTCTGGCTGTGTTCTTGTTCTGCTTGAATCACATCTTCAAATGCCTTGGCTGTTTGTCTTGGCGGTGCGACTTTCTCTATATCTATCCGTTGAAGTTCAATTCCGCAGTCTACTTTACGTAAGAAAGCTTCTGTTTTGTTCTCTATTTTTCTGCGGAATTCCTCAATTCCTTTTCGTAAAACAGTGTCTACGTCTAAGCTGTTAGCCGTTGATATGACGGCGTTATCGAAAATTATTCTCAATAACGATTTTTCGTCTTGAATATTGAGATAATAATAGTAAGGGTCGACGATTTTATATCTCAGTATCCATTTAGCGTGAACAATATTGACGTCTCCGCAGATGATATACCCGTCTACACCCGGTTTTAACGATTCGGGGTTATGTTTATGAGACGCATGATTATGTTTATCGGATGATTCTTCTTCAAAATACTGAAAATCGGAGATTGCCAAACTTTGAACTCTGCCTGTCGGGAGTTTGATAATTTTGTCTATAGGATAAGGCCATGCCCAATGCAAACCTGATTTTTTTATCCTGTCTGCGGGTGTGCCGACAACTTTGCCGAACCGCAAAACCATAGCGCTTTCATGCTGGTCTACAACATATATCCCCGAGCACAGAAAACTTGTGACAACGATAGCCATCGCTATCTGTAAAATCCTGAAACTGATTTTTAGAGCGTCTCTCAATGACTGATGAGCTAAATCGAAATCGTTATTTTTCTGATGATCGTCCATACAACCTCTATTTTTCCGTTTTCTGCATCTTGTTGAGCAGGTCAAACGGTGGTGTTTGTGTATTTAGTATTACGGTCGATTTATTTTTCAGAACATGCTGGAGTGTCTCAAGTTTTTTCAAAAACACGGCAAGCTCTTTGTTCTCTTCAAATTTTGAATAATATTTTGCTGCGGCGGCATCGCCCTCGCCACGGATTTTTTTTGCTTTCGCCTCGGCTTTAGCGATAATCTGGTCTCGTTCGCTTGTCGCGATGGCTCGTATTTCGTTTGCTTTCGCATCTCCTTCAGAGCGGTATTGTTCGGCGATTCTCAACCGTTCTTTTTTCATTCTCTCAAATACCTTAACCGTTGTTTCTTCAGGTAGCTCAATACCTGTTATGTACAGGAATTCTATATTTATGCCGTACCTTAACAATGCCTCTTGCTTGACCGGATTGAGCATTTCCTGTTCTATCTGTTCAAACGCTAGGTTATCTTTGTCGGTAGATATTATTTGAGAAAAGTTGTGTTTACCGATGACGCCGTTTTTGAACGTTCTGACCAATCCGTCCAGATTCCTTTTTGCGCCTTCTACGTTCCCGATACTCTCAAGAAACTTAACAGGATCGCCTATCTTCCAACCGATAGAGGTAGAAATCACAATATTTTTGCCGTCTTTCGTATACGTTTCCTCAAGTATTCCTTTATCGATTAGAAGTCGTGCGTCAAAGACGTACACTTTCTGAAAAGGCCATGGCAGTTTCCAATACAATCCCGGCTCAGATAGGCTTTTGATCGGTTTGCCGAACATAGTCAGCACCGCTTTTTCGTTTATGCTCAGCTGGAAGGCGACCAGATATAATGCTAAAATCAAT
>CAZFUR010000074.1:0-7789 GCA_964522245.1 uncultured bacterium
TCGATGAGAATCCTGATATTATTCTGCTCGATTTAAATTTGCCAAAAAAAGACGGTATAGAGGTTTGTCAGGAGATAAGAGAAAAAATAAAAGATAACTATATTCCAATTATTATGGTGACTGCTCGTGATGATCTGAACAGCAAAATCGAGGGGCTTGATGTCGGTGCGGATGATTATATCACTAAACCGGTTGATATAAAAGAAGTCATGGCAAGAATTAGATCTATGTTGAGGCTTAAATCTGTCAGCGATGAGCTGAAAGAAGCAAACGACGAACTGAAGGAACTGGCTGTTAGGGATTATCTGACAAGTTGCTATAATAGGCGGTATTTTATGGAAATACTGATGCTTGAAGTCAAAAAAGCTGTCAGATATGATAGGGTTATTTCTTGCATAATGCTGGATCTCGATCATTTTAAATCTATTAACGATAATTACGGTCATCCGGTGGGGGATATTGTGCTAAAATGGTTCTCTGACGTGTTGAGGGATAACCTGCGTGACAGTGATATCGTAGGACGCTATGGCGGTGAAGAGTTTATAGTCTTCTTGCCTAACATATCCACTCAAGAAGAAATTGAACGTACTTGTAACAGAATCAGAGAAACGGTGGAGAAAACTTCGGTTAATGTAGGCGACAGTGAAATCAATCTTACGGTGAGTATAGGCGGGAGCATTTTTGAAGGGAAAAATATCACCGATGTTGAGTCTATTATTGAGAAAATAGATACGTTGCTCTATGATGCTAAAAGAGCAGGCAGAAACTGTTGTAAACTGAAGTAGAAAACTTTTCTTTTTTTTATTCCGTACATTTTTAGTATATAAACGATTTGAGGAGTTTGTTTTTTTATGATTGTTAACCAAAAAAAAAATAAGGTTAACGAAAAAGTCGCCGTCGTAACGGGGGGTAGTGGTGGTTTTGGTGCTTTTTTGGTAGCTTGTTTTCTAAATAAAAATTTTAAGGTGGCGTATTGTTCCCAAAATGCGGTGGCGATCGACTCAGGCAATGAGATTTGCCGTAAGGTAGATGTCAGGGATAGAAAACAAACTGCTCAATTTGTTGGTGAGGTGATGTCTATTTGGGGGCGAGTAGATGTGTTGGTTGTCAATGCGGGAGTCAACGAGGACGGAATTTTTTTGAAAAAAGATGATAAAACGATAGATAAAATTGTTGATACAAACCTGAATGGTTTTTTTAATGCCGTGAAGGCGGTTTTGCCGTTTTTTGAAGATGCGAAAGATGGGCATATTTTGGCGGTGTCTTCTTATGTCGGTGCAGTGGGGCGTGCGGGACAAAGTGTGTATTGCGCTACGAAGTCTGCTTTGATTGGAGCGGTTAAATCGATAGCTAGAGAAGTCGGGGCGGATAATATTAAGGTCAATGCTGTTATGCCGGGTTTTTTAGATGTGGGTATGGGCAGTAGAGCAGGCGTATCGGCGGTGGAGAATGCGATAAAAGAAAACGTTTTAGGAAGGTTGGGGACGGCGGATGAATCTGCGGGGTTTGTGGTTAATTTGTGTATGATGAATAATGTATCGGGACAGGTATTTAATCTTGATAGCAGAATTTTGGGGTGGATATGAACGGTGATGTGTGGGTTACGGGGATAGGGGTTGTGACCCCTCACGGATTGGAAGTGGACGGTTTTTGGGACGCTGTTAAGAAGGGTGAGTCTTGCGAGAAGGGGGTCTTGGCGCAACAGGAAAGAAGCGTTGTTTATGTGGATGAGGATAAACTGAAACAAGCAGGGCGGTTTATCAATAAGAAGAGAACGTTTCCTGATAGAAGACGGACATTTGTCATCGAAGCCGTAAAGCGTGCCATGATTGACGCAGGCATTGAGGGAAGGTCTGATGCGGGTGTGATTGTTTCTTGCTCAAAACCTACTTTGGGTAAGACGGAAAAATGGCTTAACGCATCTAGATGTATGATGCTGAATCAAGAAAGTTCGGATTATGATGTGCCTGTTGCGGGTAGCGTTGAGATACCGTGTTTATATCTTCTCAAAAAAATAGGGTTTATGGGACCTGCTTACAATGTTACTGCCGGTTGTGTGACGGGACTTATGTCTATTATTTCGGCGGCTCGGCATATTCTTATTGGTGATGCTGATATTATGGTTGCCGGTGCTACTGAGGTTGTGCCGGAATCGACGTATCTATCTGCTTACAGGAATATGGGGATTATTACTGATGATTATAAAAATTTTCGTCCTTATCATATTGACCGTAACGGTTTTTTTATATCTGAGGGGTGTGGTGTTGTCGTTCTTGAATCGGCTGAATCGGCAAAAAAAAGGAATAAAACGCCTTATGCTGTTATCAAAAAATGGGTTTTGTGCAGTGATCCTGTGGGTGTGGTGTCTATGAGTCTTGACGGATCTGTAATTTTTAATATGTTGTCTAGATTATTGTCCGACGGTGTTTTACCTGAGTACATAAATACCCACGGCACTGCTACCGAAATGAATGATCTTGCCGAGTCTAGAGCTATAAAAAAAATGTTTAAACAGGATACAAAAAAAATATTGTGCGGATCCACAAAACCTCAAACCGGTCATATGTTGGGAGTGTCAAGCGCGATAGAATTTATTATCTCTTCTTTAGCTTTACGGGACCAAGTTGTCCCACCGATCATAAATCTTGATTATCCCGATCCTGAATGCGATCTGAATTTTCCGTCGGACGGGAGTATCGGTAAAAATATTAATCGGGTTGTAAGCTTGTCATATGGGTTTGGATGTAGTATGGCGGGTGTTTTGTTAGAAAGGTATTGATATGTCCTTGTCCGAGTCATTGAGCGCACAGATCCGACTACTAAAAGAACAGGGATTGTATAGATCCCTCAAAGAAGTTGTCCCTTTATGCGGTAAAATATCGGTTGGCGGATCGGAGGTTGTGGATTTTTCCTCTAACGATTATCTTGGGTTGTCCGGAGACGAGCGTCTGGCTTGCGCTGTTAGGTCGGCTTTGGACGATTATGGAGTCGGGGCGGGGGCGTCAAGACTTATATCGGGTAACTATGATCTGAATAATCGTCTCGAACAGAAAATATCAGAGTTCAAGAAATTACAAAGTGCACTGGTTTTCCCAACGGGGTATATGGCTAATTTGGGGGTTATTACGTCGTTGGTCAATAGTAGCGACGATTTGATTGTTGCCGATCGTCTTATCCACGCTAGCTTGGTTGATGCATGCAGGGCTTCGGGCGCTACTTTTAAGGTGTATGAACACAATTGTCCGGATAAACTTGAAAAAATATTGAACCGTTACAGGAATAAACGCCGTATTCTTGTGGTGACAGACGGTGTCTTCAGTATGGACGGAGATATAGCTTTATTGAAAAATATCGGTGAAATATCCAAAAAGCATTCCGCTTGGTTGATGGTTGATGACGCTCACGGTACAGGCGTTTTGGGCGATTTAGGATCCGGATCGGCTGAACTATTTGGCGTGAGCGATCTTATAGATATTCATATGGGAACGTTGAGTAAAGCATGCGGGGTGTTGGGCGGTTTTGTGGCGGGTGATAAGGTTTTGACGGATTACCTTGTAAATAAGGCTCGTAGTTTCATTTATACGACTGGAATTCCCCCTATTTTGTGTGTGGCGGCGATTGAGGCAATCAATATCATTCAGTCTCAACCGTGGCGACGTGAGAGGTTGAGGAAGATATCCGTTTTTGTACGTAAGAGTTTGACTGAAATCGGTTTTAATGTTTTAGACGGTATTACTCCTATCATACCTGTTATAATCGGTGATAATTTGAAGGTTATGGAAATATCACATCGGTTGTTTGAAGAAGGTTTTTTTGTGGCGGGGATACGTTATCCGACCGTTCCAAAAGGAGAATCAAGGCTGAGAATCAGTCTTAAAGCGACCCATTCTGATGAGGATATAAACAGGTTTTTGTCGGTAATGAAATTTTTTTTTGAGAAATACGGATATTTAAAAAAATGACGAAAAATATTTGGCAACGGTTTGAGATTTTTTCAAACGGTATAGAGGATAATTTAAAATATACGCTCAAGCCAAGTAATAAACGGTTACATGAAGAGATTAGAAAATATTCCGACCGGATAAATTATTTGATTATTCAGGCAGGTGCTTATTTTCAAACTGCTGATTCGGCTGATCTGTCTGTTCGACCGAATCTACTCTATTACGGGGTTATCTCTCTTAGTTATGCATTATTTATGTATAGGCTTGCCGATAAGGTTGATGCTGAAAAGTTGGTGAATACTCGCTATCAACCTCATCATGGGCTTAAAATGGTGACCTATATTAAAAATTTTTGCCATGATGAATCCGGCATAAACGATATGTTACATCCGTTTAGAGCGAAAATCGTATCTAAAAATAAAGATGAGTTTTTTGGCACTTTTAAAAAATTCTATGATTCTATTGAAGCTGAATATATCGGTTTGGATAATTGCGAGAAAAAAAATCTGGTTTTTTATAAAGATGTGGAGTTTTCGTTACATGACTTATTTGCCCGGATTCCTGAGACGGCGGGTTTTATATCGGGAGAGTCGAGTGGTAATAGTCCTATTTTGAGACCGGCAAATTGGTATATCTCAATGTTTATTATGGGGATGATGGCACGTTATTATTCTGATTTTTGGGTCAGATGGATAAAGAATAGTGATTATAGGCAACTGATGGAGGTTTTTTGCGGTTTGGTTACCAAAAAATTTCCCGAAACGGTATTTTGTCAGTTTAAAGGAGAAAGAGAGGCGGAGTGATGAATTGTGTACAGAAAGATAAACGGTATGTGTGGCATCCTTTCACTCAAATGAAAGATTGGATAGAGGGTGAAAATATAATGATTGAGCGCGGGGAAGGTGTGTGGTTGTATGATATGTCCGGAAAAAGATATCTTGACGGGGTCTCATCTTTGTGGGTGAATGTTCACGGTCATTGTAGGAGAGAGTTGAATGAGGCTGTAGCGGAACAGATGAAGAAAATCGCTCATACCACTTATCTTGGGCTGGGGCATCCTATGGCTTCGGATTTGGCGCAACGGCTAGTTGAAATCACCCCGCAAGGATTGCAAAAAGTTTTTTACTCCGATAACGGTTCCACGGCAATGGAGGCGGCTGTGAAAATAGCCTACCAATATTGGAAACAGAAAGATAACGGTAAGTTTTCATCAAAAAATAAATTTGTATCTTTCAAAGAGGCGTATCACGGTGACACGATAGGTTCGGTTAGCCTTGGCGGTATAGATCTGTTTCACGAAGTCTACGGCGGGTTGTTGTTTGATACTTATAAGATACCTTATCCGTATAGTTATAGATTTGAACGTGATGGGATCGGTTGTGGCGATTTTTGTCTGGATAGGCTTGAGGAAATATTGAATCAGAGGTCAGAGGAGATAGCGGGTATCGTAATAGAGCCTGAAGTACAAGGAGCGTCGGGGATGATAATGACGCCTGCGGGATTTATGAGAGGTGTGTCTGATTTGGCAAAAAAGTATGGCGTTTTGTTGATCTGTGATGAGGTTGCGGTAGGGTTTGGCAGAACGGGCGAGATGTTTGCGTCGGATATAGAGTCTATTCAGCCGGATATAATGGCTGTCGCAAAAAGCATTACGGGAGGTTATCTGCCTCTTGCCGCCACGCTTACCACGGATGAGGTTTTTGATGCGTTTTTAGGCGATTATAGCGAGAAAAAAACATTCTTCCATGGACATACGTATACCGCTAATCCTTTAGGGTGTGTCGCGGCGATCGCTAATTTGGATCTGTTTAAAAAAGATAATCTTATAGAAAAAATCAAGGCGGTTTCGCTTGAGTCTCAGTCTTTTCTGGATAAAATATCCGAGCTTGACCATGTAGGTGATATCCGCCACAAAGGATTGATGTTCGGTTTGGAACTTGTAAAAAACAAATCTACAAAAAAGTCTTATGATTGGTCTGAACAGATAGGTGTTAAGGTAACAAATGAGGCTAGAAAACATGGTGTTATAATACGTCCTCTGGGTAACGTTGTTGTTATGATGCCACCTTTATGTATAAGTAAAGAAGAGCTGGCGTACTTAATGGATGCGGTGTACAAATCTATCAAAACGGTAACGGGGTAATATGAAAAAAATATTTGTTACGGCGACCGATACTGATGCGGGTAAAACTGTTGTTACGGGGGGGCTTGCTAAATCATTTGTAAAGTTGGGGTATTCTGTGGGTATCTCAAAACCTTTCGCTTCAGGAGGATACCCTTGCTCCGATGCTGTTTTTCTGGAGAAATGTATTGACGGTGCTATATCTGCCGATCAGATAGCGCCACTGGTTTTAGACCTGCCTGTTGCTCCTTATGCGGTGATCAGAAAACAGGAGGTAGATCTTGACCTGAACAAAATTATATCCGATATAAGACAGATGGAAAAAGTGTACGATATTGTTCTGGTCGAAGGAATCGGCGGAATTATGGTGCCTATTTACAGGGATTATTCACTGGTTGATTTTATGGCGGATTTGAAGTATCCTACTATCGTGGTCGCAAGAGCAGGGCTGGGGACGCTTAATCATACTTTGATGACTCTATCGTGCCTTAAAGATAGAAAAGTACCCGTTTTAGGAGTCGTTATGAATGACCAAAACGGTATCAGTGATATCTCAAAAAAAGATAATTCAGCCATAATTACCGAAATATCGGGGGTATCGTGCTTGGCGGAATTGCCTTTTGAGAATAGGGATACTTTGAACAGATTGGAGAAGCATTTTGAAGGGTTGGCGAGAAATCTTATCGGAAAAATATAGACTGTTTTTGCGTACTGTGAGGCGTGATCTTATCTATGTCCTTTTGATGGTGCTGATTGCGACATTCATATCTTTGAGCCTGTACCACTCAAATAAAATAGATGCTAATCATAATCAAAAGATTGAACAGAGCGCAGCTGTTGACCAAGAAGCGTTGCTGATGGAGTCTATCAGGAAGGGAGAAGTGACTCAAGGGGTTATGTTGTTTGTGTCGCTGTTGTTTGTGGGGGCTGTTGTAGGTTCGTTGCTGTTTGTATATTTTTTGATAAGGGGGTTTCCTTTTGTTGAAAACAAAGACGATTTTTCAAGACATGATTACTCTATACGTTATGAAGAAGCTGAACGGGTGGGGTGTCCATGGTCTATTTGGGATGTTTTTAAGATAATAATTGTGTTTTTCAGTGCATATCTTGCGGCTAATTTCTTGCGTGAACTGATAATTTTGATCTTTAAAATACCTGAAAGCAGGATAAATTATAATTTTGTTATGGTTTTGGATATGTTGGTGTCAGAGATTGTTACGGTTTTCTTTATTTTTAGAAAACTGGGGGAGTACGGGGTCTCTATAGAATCTTTTGGATTTAGCGCAAGGGGTGCTGTTAAATATATCTTCTGGGGTATCGCTTGTTATCTGATGTTTTTACCGTTGTATTTTGTCACAAATCTATTGGTTATGAAAATTAGCAGGGCATTTGCTATTGAACTGAAAACTCAAGACGTTTTCTCTATGTTGTCTCAGTCTTCCGATTTTACGCCGTATCAGTTTAAATTACTGGTTTTATTTGTGGCGGTGATAGGTCCGTTGATAGAGGAAATCTTTTTCAGGGGTTTTTTTTATAGGGCTTTGAAGAAAAAAATCGGCTTTTTCCCGGCGTTAATCGTAAGTGCGCTTTCGTTCTCTTTGATACATTTTAACGTTATGGTTTTTTTCCCAATCTTATGGTTGGGGATGATTTTGGCGGTTTTAGTGGAAAAAACAGGTTCTCTAATCCCTTGTGTGGCAATGCATATTATGGTGAACTCAAT
>CAZFUR010000075.1:0-7642 GCA_964522245.1 uncultured bacterium
CATTTCGCATCACCAACGCACCGTTGCCGATCCAAGTGTCCTCTCCTATCGTAACCTGAGGATATTCTCCGCCTTGTTCCCTGATAGGTTTTTCGATATCGTCTATATAATGTTGTTTCGAGCCGTTTACTATATCAACGTTACTGCCCAGCAAAACGTCATCTCCCAATACGACGTCTCCGATAGTGCAGTTTGTTCCAATATATACGTTTTTTCCTATTGTCGCATTACTGCTTGAAAATATCGTGCCGAAAGAAATACAACAATCCAAAGAGCATTTTTTTAGGACGATAAAATAAAACGCTCTCCTTAGATAATTACCCAACAGTCCCGGTATCAAGGCTAACAACTGGCTCATATCCTGAAACGGCTGGTCTGTGTCTATAAAAAATTTTTCCAGATGATATATCGCGCACAAAGGGAACACCATAACAAAAGATATCAGGTTTAAAATGTTTTTCAGATGGTTTTTCATAATTTATCTCCTAAAACTTTGAGATACGCTTTTCTGTAATTGGCAATCATTTTATCAAAAGAGAAATTTTTCTCCACAGATTTTCTAGCTTCTTTTCCGATTTTACCGGCGAATTCACGGTCTGATAATAAACTCTTTATTGTATTTGCCAGTATTTCAGGGTTGCCCACAGGCACAAGTTTGCCCGATACGCCATCGGCTATCAATTCTCTATTGCCTCCAACATTCGTGGCTATTACAGGCAAAGAAGCGCTCATAGCCTCAAGAAGAGTCACAGACATAGCCTCCATTATCGACGGTAACACAAATAGATCTAGTGCCATTAGTATATTTGGAATATCATCTCTTGTGCCTAAAAACATGATATCGTCATTCAAACCCAGTGTATCAATTTTGCTCGTAATATCATTTTTTTCAGGACCGTCGCCTACAATAATCAACTTCATATTGACTGAATCTCCCTTCAAGATAGATACAGCATCGATCAAAGTTTTGTGATCTTTTATCGGATCGAGACGGGCAATTATCCCCACAAGAGTGTCATTTTCGTTGAAACCGAGGGTTTTTCGTATTTGATTTTTATCATATTTTGCGGGAAACCTATCTAGATCTACTCCGTTATAGATTATATCGATTTTTGAGCGTGGAATTTTTTCAAATTTCGCTAGGCTTTCTTTACTAAACTCCGATACGCCCGTACATAGATCTGTGAACGGTTGAAATATTTTGTTAAATATTACCCGTTTGAGGCGGACTTTATCGGGTTGATGCCTGCCGTGTTCTGTAAAAATCACTTTTGGTCTTCGGTTTGTCAGCCTAGACGATAAGACAGAGTAAAAATATGGAGTATACTGATGAGCGTGGATTATATCTACACACTGTTGTGTCAATATACGGGAGAACCTTTTTATCAGATTGAAATCGAAACCGGATTGCCTGTTTGCGCAGAATAGATCCATGCCCTGTTGTCTCACTGATTCGGCTAGTTCTCCCAACGAGTCCAGACATAAAAAAGAGAACTTAAATTGCTGATCGAAATTTTTTGATATATCCAGAGCAAGTTTTTCTGCTCCGCCTACCTCAAGTGTGTGTAAAACCTGCATCACATGAATGCGATTCATAATGATTAATTCCTCTTATGACTGTGTTATTGCGACAGTATATATCATTTTGAAAGTAAACCCAAATTGTTTTATCTAATCAATATATAAGTTAATATACGGTAGGTAGATACGTAAAATAAACTAAAAATAAATAAAAAAATGTCGATAAACATTAAGATCGTGTGTATAGATATTCCATAAAACCGAATAGTGAGGTCGATTTACATCTATGAACAGTCATAAAAAGGTTAAATTCATTCATGAGAAAGGCTTGATCCTTTTCGATAAAGGGCGTGTCGTTTTCTGTGATCCCGACAACTACTGGTTGCTTAGAAACGATCTGATAAACAGTTTTGGAATCAGAAAAGCTGAACAGATATTTTTAAAATTGGGGTATTCTTCAGGTTACTGCTATGCTAGGCGTTTGAGTAAAAAAGAGAAGGTTTCTTTTGAAAAATCTCTGATAAAAAAAATGTTGGAGCGATTGAGCGATTACGGGTTCGGGAAAATTAAGATAAAGAAAATGGATATTGACGCAAAAAGCGGTTTTTTGGATATAGATATAAAGGTCAAAAATTCTTTTGAGGCGGATCTCCATCTTGAAAGATCAGAAAAGACCGAGCGTACTTGTTGTTGGTTTTTGAGGGGGTATCTATCTGGTTTTGTGTCTAAAACTGTTGATAAAGAGGTATATTTTAATGAGGTTTCGTGTGTCGGCAAAGGTGATAAGGAGTGCCGTTTGACGGGTAGTCTTTATGATGGTCGCCTTGAAGACGTGAATGCCGATAGTGTTTTTAAAGAAAAGACCAATTTTCAGAATATATCTCAAGAAATATTGAACGATCTGAGCAGGTCTGAAGAGAAGTATCATAATCTATACGATAGCGCGCCTATCTCTTATTTTTCTCTCGATTCAAAAGGGGTTATAATCGAATGTAACAAGACAACTTGTGAGATGTTGGGGTATTCTTTAAATGAGATTATAGGGCAGTATGTGAGCAAATTTTTTCTTGATTTCGATAAAAAGTTTTTTTGGCATTTGTGTAAAACTAAGCAAGGTTTTAAAGGAAGAGATGCGGTGGCGGTGCGTAAAGATCAGTTTCGCCTTTACGTTCTTATGGATGCTATTGTCAATTTTGGGAAAGAAGAAGAGATAGAGAGTGTAAGGTGTAGTCTCATTGATATATCGGAATTTAAACGTCTTGAACATCAACTCAAAGAGAAAAACGAGATGCTTGAGACGATGAACAAAATAGATCCCCTAACGATGCTCTACAACCGAAGGTATTTGATGGAAACGTTTGTCACCGAGTTTGAGAAAGCCAGCCGATACGGTTATCCGTTGTCTCTTTTGATGCTTGACCTTGACCGATTCAAACAGATCAACGATTATTTCGGTCACCAGACGGGTGATATGGTTTTAAAAAGGGTATCGGATCTTTTGCGAGAAAATATCCGTCGAGGTGATATCATAGCCCGTTTCGGTGGTGAGGAATTTATCATCATAGCCCCATTTACCGATCTTGAGGGAGCCTATGATCTTGCCGATAAAATCCGTCTGGTTATAGAAAAAGAAAGTAGTATGGAAATAGAAAAAGATGTTATAATAAACGTGACGTCCAGTTTTGGGGTTTCGACATATTTTAACAACAATTTTAATGATATGGATGAATTTATAAGAGCGGCTGACGATGCTCTGTACAAATCAAAGAGAAGTGGTCGTAATAAAGTTATGGCGCTGAATCTCTGATATCTTCTCTCGTAGACAATTAATTTATAAAAACAGTAAAATGCCGACAAATTAGAAAGGACTGTTTTTCTTTTGACAAAGTTCTTTTATTAATGGATTATAGTGTTAATATTGCAGAGCTAACTTTTTTAATTTTTTAAAATGACTGACTACATGAAAAGAAAAAACAAAGATATTAAAGCCAAAGATTGTTGTAAGGTCACTCCGGATTGTTTTTCTCAGTTATCTTTGGATAAGCGCTCAAAGCTTGTTGCCGATCATTATCTTCATAAACGCAGGCATCTTAGTGTTGAGTTGTTGCGTTATGTTCATGCTTCTCTTACCCCCGATTTTATCAGGAAGGTTTTTTCTCGTCTGAAATCCGATCGGGATAGAAAAAGGTTTTTTCGTTCTGTAAAAAATATTGATCCTCAGGTTCTAAACGATCATCTTAGCGGATATCCCGTCAAAAAGTTGTATTCTGCCATAAAATGCCTAAAACTTGAGGACCGAAAAAAGATAAGTGCGGATATTTTGTCCAAACTTTCTGTCGATAAGATAGGTTTTTTGTTGAAAGATCATTTTATGACGTTCGGCAAACTCAGCGACGATTTTTTCGCAGGTAGACATTTTCTTGTCAATTCTGATTACCTAAAATCCGTAATTTCTCTATTGCCGTCAAAATTCATCAGGTCATTTTTTAAGAAAACCGGACTTTACGATCTTCGTAAATATGCTGAAGCGACGGAGTTAGATACTATGACGCTGTTGTTGCGTGAAATAAAGGGGACGGTAAATATATGTCTTGTGTCGTCGAGGGGATATTTTATAAAAAACGGGATTCGCAATAAACAGAATGTACTTTTTGTCAACAAGGTTTTGTTTGAGAATCTTGATCTCCTTAATATGGAAATAGAGACAAAATTGCACAACATAAGACTTAAACAGCGAAAACATATAACATTTCTCATGCAACCTTTTTATAATGATTTAATGTTGCTAGCGAGGATTATCAATCTTCCGGTCAGAAGAATGAATAAAGTCATCAAATTCATGAAATCCCGCAAGACCGATTTATTTTTATATAATCTTGTCGGCAGTAAGAATATCGGTTACTTAAAAAAGGATATTTCAAGAAAATATTCAAGGACAATGCAGTCTATATTCGATCTGGTGTACGATAATTTTGTCACGATTTATGCTTCGGATAAAAAAGACGACCCCGTGTTCAGAAAAAAGATTAAACAGACCGTTTCATGCAGGTTCATAGAGTCTTTTGTGGAGGGGGTTTTTAAACCTGAGATACCGTTCTTTTTTCAGTTTGAGTCTTTTTTGGATAACGATGGTCGTACTTTGTTGGGTTATTATCGCAGAGACGGTGTGAATGCGGAGGTCAGACCAACTATAAAAAATTATGCCAATTCTTACGTCAGGTTTCGTCCTAGAAGGAACGGTTTTTATGATGTTTTTAAACTTAATTCAAAAGGTAAAATCGGTGATTTTGTACCTGTTACATATTCTCTAAAAAACAACAAGTTTCAGAATATGTCGTCCGGGTTTTCTGTGGCTTCGTATGTCAAAGGGTGTCAGAAGAGACCGTATCCGTTTAGGACATATCTTACGGCCGATTCAAAACTATATTTCGGTAAAATCGGATCGGAGGTAATCCAGACTCTCATCAGTTATCTTGACGGGGTTGCGCCTGTGGACGTCCACGTGAGAAAAATAGATGATATATATTGTATTGATATCTGTCTTTTGAATACCCGTACAGGCAGAATGTTGTTGAAAAAACCGTTAAGAAGTATATGTTTGCGTACGGAAAGACCGTATTTTAAAGACATTATTTACGATTTTCAGTCTGCCGAATTTTTAAATATGACCCCAAAAGAGTTCAATAATGTTTTGCATCTTTTCAAATCGGAATATTTTTGTGCTTTTTACGATAAACTGATCGTCGAACAGAAAAAACGGTTATACGAGAAACTCAATTCCAAAGGCGAGATAGCTCTCATAGATAAGATAGGCGAGATTAAGTTCTCCAAAGACGTCGAAGATATTTCACTGGCGTTTGGAAGCGATTTTGACGTCGATCTCGATTACGGTTCAGGCAGGGAACCTATGGGCACAGGTTATGCCCGTCGAAAGACGGACAGGGTCGTAGATGAAATTGGCGATATCAGCGATGAAAAATATTTTGCCGCCAGAGAGTCCGCTCGTATAGACGAGTTCGGGTTTGATTTTACTTCTTATCCGCCTGAATTGACCTTTAAGATAAAGATGGAGGTTTTAGGTAAAATCTATGAAAGTTTCCCCGAAGACCTGAAATATTATGTCAAACTTCATGCCGATGAGATAGACGATCTTATACAAGAAAAACTTTATTCTATCAATCCCAAACTTCTCGATGGTATCAAACTGGAGAAAGACTATATCGTCCGTAAAGATCCCGTTAAACGAATGTTCATCGATAAACTTATCAAGTTGTTTGAGGACGATCTTTCTTACGACAAGATTAATGAGATTATCAGTTACCTGCGGGAACCTAGTATAAAAATATCGGGTGACGGTGATAATTTTGTCATGGATGAAGAGATTATCAAGGGGGTACAGGATATTGTCAAGGGCGATTATGAGAAGTTGGTCGACTCTTTATCGGTGATTTTTCTGAAGAAAGATCTTTAAAAAAAGTCTTGTTATTTGGGGTGAGGTTTGATACCCTTCTGACATCAAAAATTCGATTACAGATGCGCCGTTAGCTCAGTTGGCTAGAGCAGCTGACTCTTAATCAGCGGGTCCTGGGTTCGAATCCCCGACGGCGTATTTACTTTTTTGTGTCAAAAAAGTAACAAAAAACCGTTTTTGCTTTCGCTATGACATAATCCAAAACTTTACATGGCAAGGTTATCTTAAAACGGAATGCCGAACCTAACCGCTTGGTGGTTGGGTAACCTAGGGAATAAAATTTTTTGTCCCTTACAAAACAACGAAACTAATAAAATATCTTTGCTGGCATTGCATACCGCAATCTAAGATTTTGTCTAAAAACTGTCTTACTTCAGATTCTATCCGGATATTGCCTGTATTTCTTGTATTCTTTTTGTCATATTGGTATACTTAGCATTGTTTTTGACTTTACCCCCTAATATATGGATTTATAAGTATGCTTAAAAAGACTATTGATAAAACTATTACCACTTTTGTGTTTTCTGTTTTGTTCCCTTGGTTGTTCCCTTTAGTATGTTTATTGACTTTTAAATATGGATTAATACTTGTTGCAATAATTTTCATCATAATGAATCTAAAAAAATGGCGCTGTAATCTCATCATTTTTCTAATGGCTTCGATTACATTTTCATTAATATTTCCTGTCGTAAAATTTTATCTAGGTACAGGCTCTTTGCCGTTTTCTTCAGGAAAGATTCCACGTAACATTGTATGCCTAGAATATGCCATTACTTTCCTCATATGTTTTGTGTTTTATACAAAACTCAATCGTTTCTTTAAGAGATATGTTAATACGATGTACTTGAATGCTCCATTTGCGAATATTATCAATAATTTTTATAAATATTTGTACTGTTTACTTTTCTTGCAATGTCTTTTCATAAATGATTTCAAGTTTTCATTTTCTTTAAACGCATTAAAGGAAAATCCTCCTCATTTTCTAATAAATATGTTCCTGATATACCTATACACCGTAGTTATAATTTGCTTTCAACTTTGGCAAAACTTTAAGCAAGTGATACCGATTAAGACGAATAACGAGAATGAAAATGTACTGCAAGACTATCCTATTAAATCAATTAAAGAGGATAGATTGGGTAGAGAAACTTTTATCAAATATCTTAAATCTCGAGTAGAGTCTGTTGGTGAAGACGATTCACATGTTTTTGGTCTCTATGGAAGTTGGGGGGAGGGTAAGTCATCCGTGCTTCGTATTTTGGAAGATGAATTCAGAAAAGAAACTGATTTTTTAACAATTTATTTTGAACCGTGGTATTTTAAAAATGACACAACTTTACTGGAAAACTTTTATACTCAAATCAGTTCTGCCGTAAACAATGAAATTATCTCTACTAAACTAAATAGAACATTTAAAAAATATTTACGGCTTATTTTAGCTGATAATAAATATACTAAATACCTATCCTTTTTTATGGGTGTTGATACGATTGAGGCTCTCAAGAAAAATATAGAGGATGATATTGCCATACTTGGGAAAAAAATACTGATTATAATAGATGACGTGGATAGATTACATTTTGATGAATTGATGAGTGTTTTTAAACTTGTGCGCCTGAACGCAAATTTTAAGAGAACAAGATATTTGGT
>CAZFUR010000076.1:0-7568 GCA_964522245.1 uncultured bacterium
GACCTCCTTACAATTTATATAAAATTTTTATTTATGCGCAAAAAACACACCCCTCCCACGGGAATACCCACGGAAGAATGCCCAAAATACTGAAAAAAAATCGGCGGAAGAAATACATTCCACCGGACTTACAACCTTTTTCAAAACAAAAAATTACACTCTTTTTATCGTCAATTTGTAACTTCAAGTTAAGCATTACACGCCACTGTAGGCATTATAGCATACTTTCAGGGTTTTCTCCAGTTTTTAGAGCAATTAATTTAGTCTCAAAACAGAGAATTTGAGCTTAAAAAAAGGCAGACGTGAAATTAACGGATAATTTGGATAGCGGATTCAGATTTTTTGATATAGTTTTTCGCTCGTTCATCGTCTGTTTTAAAGTTTAAGGCTTTTTGAAACTGCACGATAGCTTTGCGATACTCTCCGGCATCGTACAAAACCTTACCCTTATCAAAACAGATTCTGTAGAGTTTTTCCTCAATTGATTTCGTTTTTTCCTGTTTGACGACAGGTTTTTTCGGCTTTAAATCGTTAGAGGGCGCAATCGGTTCAGGTTTCAGAGAGACAGGTATTTTACTTGCTTTTTCAGCCGATTTTTTGATGGATTCTTCTTTTAGTCTTATTGCGTTGAGTGTTTTTTGCAAAAACTCTCTTGCTTCTTTTTGTTCAGGATCTAAAAACAATATTCTCTCAAAAGATTTTCTAGCGTTCTTCAAATTACCCGTCTCAAAATATATTTTACCGACAACGAGTTCCCGTTTGATCTCTTTCTCCATCTGATCAGGTTTGGATTCCTGATAAGAAACAGGTTTCTCCGGTATCATTTCTTTTTTAAAATTGTCGATTCGATCGCTGACAGCTCTTTTCAGGTCTGTAAGCCGTTTACGAGTTAAAAGTCCCAAATCACCTTGTTCGATCAAAGGAACCAGAGAAAATTTCTTATCACCGCCCGTAAGATCTATCCTCCAACTGCCATACTGCTGATTAAAATACAGTTCTACTACAAAATACACACCCGACAATTCTTTTTCACAAAACATTACGTAATAAACAACCATACGATTCTGGTCAAAAACAAAAGCATCCAACACAACAACCTGCTTGAATGCATCAGTCAGGTCAATAGTTTTCGATACCTCTTCAACCTTCACGGCAAAACCTGTAGCCCCAATTGTCATTTTGGTTTCTTCAGACAACAGACCATAAAGCGAGTCTTTATATCTGAGATCATAAATGTTTTCTAAATAGACCTTGCCTATTTCAGTCGGATTACTCGGTTTAGTGAATGAACTATCAAAAACTGTGACAGATTTCTTACCCGCACAACCAAAACAAAACACAGTACAAATAACCGCCAAACAGATTACCTTTTTCATACAATTCCTCAACTGTTATTTCAATACAATTTCGTATTCTTTACCTTCAAACATCAAATCCAAACGAGACAGAGATATTTTTAATATTTTGATATCTCCACAAAAATCATTTTCCCTGTAAGGCACACCGTTTATAAAAACATAGTTTTGCGAAAAATCCCAGACCACACCCGATACGATCAGATCAGGAAACCCCATATCGGTAAGGGCAACGCTCCTTTTCTTGGTTTGATCTTCAACGATTTCCTTTTTCGATTCTTCCGAAACATTTTTATCGTCACGTAATATATTTTCAAGATACAATTCGTCTTCGATATCCAAACCGACTTCATCATCATCCAGTTCTTCAAGATCAATATCCGAAACCAACGTTTCTTCTCTTATCGATTGACGCGCAGGAACATCTTTTTCATCCCGTCGCAACAAGAAATACGCCCCCCCCATCGCAAAAACCACCGTCACAAGAAAAACCCCGAAAAGAATCCCCCAAACAAATCCTCTACTCTTTTTTCCAGTCGATAAATGACCGCTAAAAAAGTTGCCCGACAAATGTTTTCTTTTCGCTTCTTTGCGATTTTTGCCGGCCTTTTTCAAAGCGTTTATCACAATACTCATGACAACCCCTACTTTAAGCGAGGAACCTTGTTGTTTTTGATCCCTCCATATAAAGCCAATCTGGTATTGATATCTATGATTCCGTCCGGGTTTAATCCTTTATCACGTTGAAATCGTTTCACCACACCCACCAATTTTTCGTCATACACCCCGTCAACGGATCCTTTGTAATACCCTAATTTTTTCAACATAGTTTGGATTTCTTTCATATTTTTGCCTGTACTGCTAAGATAGAATATCTCATCCGAATTCACCACGCCTCTGACAAAAATGATAGCGTTACCTATAAATTTTTTACGTATATAACCGACAGGCAATAATCTTTCTTTGTCACCGTCTACAATCACAGCTTTGCTCTTGCCAACAGATTTGAGCAACAGGTATTTTCTTATACATTTTTTATCCGATACCTCCAGTAGGACAGGTAAGTTTAATTTAACCAGAGTATCAAAATCAACCCAAGTCATAACGCTAGACAGACCGGCATCAAGAGCGATTTGCTGAAAATCAAGTTTCTTTTCAAATTTATACTTATCGTTTATAGCCGCTATAAGTTCACCGTCCACCTTCCACAACGACAACAACGCCCCAACCGCTCCAACGGATGGATTCGTTTTACGCTGTACTACAGGGCGTCGTATCGGACGACTTCTTTCCACAGACCTGATTGTATCTATCCTAACTTTCTCTTCCCTTAACCTATTAACAGCCGTCTGGTATAGTTTTCTGGCATTAACAACCGTATCGGAATAAGTGGTTATACTCTCTTTGATATCGTTGAAATATAGAAAAGATACAACAGACATCAAACACAAAACACCGATGAAAACCCCTTTTAAAACCCGCTTCATAGAAAAACTCCACGACAAAAAGCCCGATTCAATATCTTTAAGCGGTTTTTTTCCTTTAATCTCCTCAATCGATTTCTTAACCAGCGGATACGTGATCTTTTTTGACTCAGATACATAAGCCGCCAGTAAAGCGTTATCACACACCACGTTTATTATCCGAGGCACTCCCTTCGAGTATTTGAAGATTGCCTTCAAGGCTTTTTCCGTAAACACCACCGACCCATCCGACCCCGCAACCTTCAATCGATGATATATATAATCCACCATTTCATTGTAATCGAGCGGATAAAGGTGATACCGCACCGTTATTCTCTGGTTTAACTGCCTGAGTTCAGGGGTGTTTAAAATATCCTGCAGTTCCGGTTGACCGACCATAATAATCTGGATCAGTTTTTCTTTTTCGGTCTCAAGGTTAGACAACATTCTAAGTTGTTCAAGAGTCTCAAAAGGAAGGTTTTGGCATTCGTCTATAAGAACAACAACGTTTCTTTTTTTCTGTTTTTGTTCAAGCAGGAATTCGTTCAGCTCATCGACTAGTTCTTTTTTTGATCTTGCTTTTGTTTTTATACCCAGATCTTCATTTATTGCCTGAAGGATCTCAAAAGCATTAAGGTATGAATTTAAAACAAACGCTACTTCTATATTTCTGTCTACCCTGCTCAAAAGAGCTCTGCACAAGGTTGTTTTCCCCGCACCGACCTCACCTGTAATCAAGATAAAACCTTTACGCGCTTCTATCCCGTACGTCAAGTGAGCCAAAGCCTCCTGATGCTTTTTGCTCGGATACAGAAACGTCGAATCCGGAGTTAAATCAAACGGATTTTCATTTAAACCAAAATATTCTTTATACATAATCTATTCTTTTTCTTTATCCTGAGATTTTTCTTTCGATGCGTCGACAAAACTAACCTGTAAATTAGATATATAGCTATCCAATATTTTCTCTTCTTCTTTGGACAGATTATTTTTTGTTTTAAGTTTAATCATGTTCAACCAATCGATTGTCAGTTTAGCTCCTTCAAGATTAGTTTCCGTTTCGCCGTTAATCGGATTTATAATCTTGCCTAACTGTTGCAAAGCGGAATTAGCCAACAACGAAACAAGCCCCAAAAACTGAGCTTCCACAGGTTTAGTTTCAGACATACTGTTCTCCTTAAATGATCTATTCAGGACATAAACGGTTTATCGAATGCTTCTTCAAAATCAAAGACATCTTTAAAATCATCGACACTATCAGTATCGCTTTTTCCCAACAAACCATGTTCGACCAGATTAAACACTATCTCACCGATATCCAAGCATTCACGCACACCCCAGTGACTGAACACAGTTCTCACCATCGGACCATACTGATCCAAAGCATATTCTTTCAGACATTCCAGCAGTTCCATTCCCGTAACATGTCTTTGCGCGTCAAGTTTAGCCATAGTATAGTTAAAAGCCATAAGCACAAAATTGTATGCCTCTACTTCGTAACGGTTATCTTTTTTGACAATCTCTTCCAGTGTATCAAACAGACTTTTCTTCTGTTCCATTGATGTTAATTTTCTCCATTAAACATTAGGTCATATCTTTTCTTGTGGTCCTCGCTCAGATCAACGATTATCTCCGACCTGAGTTTCTCGAATCTGGCATTGATTTTTTCGATCAGAAGGCGAGTACTGTTTATTATCTTCACCGATATTTCGCGCGCAGAATTTTCGTCGTCATCGACGCTAGACAAACTCTCTTGCAAAAACTGATTCAAGAAACTTTTGTCCTGTTCCAGAAGACTCTCATGCCTCACCATAATAATAGCAGATTCAAGAGACTCTATTATCAGATCAAGACATTTCAGAAAATTGACTTCATCAGGATAAAAATCCAACCCCCGTATAGCAAGCAGGGCACTTTCTTTGGTAGAAACAAACAGTTTCATAGTCGTATCGATTCTTTTGTACCGTTCTTCCACAGAATACTCTGATATATCAGACTCCAGACACTTTATCGCCTTGAGATAAGATTTATCCCGTTGCGCAAGATAAACCGGTCTATTTACGTTAAGATCAACCATAATAGAAACTGCTCTTTTTTTGATTATTTCATCGAAAGGGAACTCCCCCGCCAGATAATAACAGATCAAAAAATGGGTGTCAATTTTATACTGATATTTTGTATTTTTAGATAAAAAGATTAATCCGCATAAACGGACTATTTCAGAAAAACATTTTTAAATAGATGCAGATAATTTTGCGTTATCGATAATTCCATAAAACGAAATTTTTATTCTGTCATTTCGTTAATCATGCTCAAATCTTCTTGAGTCATAACCTTCTCTATATCCAGCAATATAACCACGGCTCCCTCCACCTTTCCCATCCCCATAATAAAGTCTGTATTTATGTTTATCCCGAAAGAAGGAGCGGGCTCGATTCTGTCTTGTTCTATGTCCAGAACCTCACACACATTATCCACGATAACACCGACCAGATTGTTTCTTATACTTAGAACAATAATACATGTCTCTCTGCTGTATTCTACCGCCTGCATTCCAAATTTCAGCCTTAGATCAATAACAGGTATTATTTTACCTCTCAGGTTAACAACTCCTTTGACAAAATCAGGCATTTTAGGAACACTGGTTATATCGATGAGTCCTATAATTTCTCTCACTTGCAGTATTTCTAAACCGTATTCTTCGTCAGCGAGAGCGAAAGTCAGATATTTTCCTGCTTCCACAGATTTATCCACATCCGCCACATTAACCGATTTATCCGCTTTAGACATCAAAACACCTCCTATATAACATGTCTTTAAAATTCATCAAAACCTTCATCCTCGTCGAAAGGTATTACTTCTTCAGGTTTATCTATTTTTGAAGTTGATATGCCTGACGGCTTTTTTGATGATGTTACACTAGCAACTTTTTTTCTATTTTGATTTTCGCTGTTAAACGCCTCAGTTTTCTCCTCTGATCCCCCGACCACCTGTTGGAGTTCAGATATAGCTTCTTGCAAAGCCTCTGCTTGTCGAGACAGTTCTTCCGCTGAGCACGCCGCCTGCTCTGATACGGAAGCGTTTTGCTGTGTTACCTGATCCATCTGACTTACCGCGTTAGAGACTTGAGATATCCCTTCCGCCTGTTCGACGCTTGCGGCGGATATTTCCGCTATTATATCGGCAACCGTTTTAGACGTTTCGGTAATTATCGACAACGATTCGCCTGCCTTATCTGCTATTTCCGCACCGTTTTTAGCTTTGGCGATACTGTCTTCTATGAGGTCGGCAGTATCTTTCGCAGCATCGGCGGATCGTTTTGCGAGGTTGCGGACTTCTTCCGCCACAACCGCAAACCCCTTACCGTGTTCGCCTGCTCTTGCCGCTTCAACCGCAGCATTCAGAGCCAAAAGGTTGGTTTGAAACGCTATTTCCTCTATCGTCTTTATTATTTTAGATATACTATCCGAAGACTCGTTTATATCAGACATAGCGCTTTGCATCTCTTTTACGGCGATTTCTCCTTTATCCGCGTTTGCCAGCGCCTCATTGGCAAATTCGGTTGCGTGTTTTGCGTTCTCCGAGTTTTTAGTTGTCATCGAGTTCATCTGATCAAGAGAAGTGGATGTTTGTTCCAGTGAGGCGGCCTGTTCGGTCGCTCCTTGAGAAAGGTGCTGTGAAGCAGACGAAACCTGTCCCGCCGCAGAAGCCGTAACTTCGGATCCTTTCGCCAAAACACCTATTATACCGTTAATAGGTCCTGTAATTGAGCGAACTATCAATATAGCGATTCCCACAATAACCACAGCACCTATCAACCCCAATATAAAAATAGCCCACTTTATAGCTTTCACGCTGGCAAAAGCTTCTGCTTCGTCTATCTCTGCAATCATTGCCCATCTTATACCGTAAAGATCCAACGGAGCGTATGCCGATAAAACATTATTGCCATTATAGTCCACTATTATATCTTCGCCCGACCTGCCCTCGATAGCGTTTCTGACAGCTTCGGTATCCACACTGCCCCTGCTAGGATCGGCAAACGAAGCCTTCACCGAATGTTTTACAGGATCCAAAAACGAATCCGACCGCATCAGTTTATCAGACCCGACCAAATACGTTTCGCCTGTTTTCCCCATACCGTTACGTTGTTGCATTATGGAGTTTATCGACTCCAATGACAATTGCAAAGCGACAATCACCTCAACATTGCCGTCATGAACAATCGGTAACGCGACAAACGCCGCAGGCTCATCGTTACTAGGCGCGTACGGAGCAAAATCCGCTATGGCAAATTCCTTTTTCGATAAAACTTTTCTTGTTAATTTACCCAATCCGGAATTCATATATTTACCGTCTACAAAGTTTGTCCGGTAATCGGATTCTTTACAGACCGTATAAAAACAGTATCCGTCCGGATTCATCAAGAACAGATCGTAGTATCCGTATTGTTTCACATATTTTTCGAAAAAATATTTACCCGACTTATCTTTAGGACAAAAAGCCTCCGCAACATCTATCTCAGCCAATACCCCCCAATAACTGTCTCCCACACGAACAGGAGTATAAACCGATAAAACAGGGTTGCCGTTGTAATCTATGATGACATTCGCTCCCGTTCTACCCGCAACAACTTCTCTTCCCGCTTCAGTATCGACCTTCCCCTTAGACGGATTTTTAAACGATGCTATAACATTGTGATGCTCCTTATCCAAAAACGAGTCACTCCTCATAAGCAAATCCGGTCCCA
>CAZFUR010000077.1:0-7520 GCA_964522245.1 uncultured bacterium
CTCTATAGAATTGTCTGTCTCTTTTGTATAAGCCGTAACATCATCTTCAAGCATTTCCTCGATAGGTACTATATACAAATGTATCGGTTTTACTGACTCAGTGCTGTTTAAAACAATCATATTCAACGGTTTATCCAATGAAGCTAATTTAGAGACAAACTGAGACACCATATCAGCAAAATCATCAATATGACTATCAAGGTCATAACTGTCTTTCGCTAACTTTTTAAAAGACGGCAGGTTTGCTCTGAGGGTTTCTTCATATTCCGAGAAATCATTTTTCTTAAACCATCGTTGTTTCCAAAACAAAGGTCTTAATTTTATATCTTCCTTGTTTAAGGTTGATTGACTAGTAAACATTTGTCTAGAGACAATGAGGTTGTTTTTGTATTTCACAAGATCGGCACGCATCTCTTTAAAACTTTTGTACCGGTCTTGCGTTTTTTCAGTTGTCGCTTTCTCCACAATTTCGGATAACGCCGACGGTAACTTACCCATAAACTCCATCTTAAATGCCTTACCTAACGAATATATATCGCTCTGAAACCCTCTCATGGAATGAACCAACTCAAAAAGAGACGGCTCTAGTTTATCTAATATCTCATTGAATGATGAATAATCACCATTATTAAACTTGCTGATGATATCGGGCATAATAATTTTTAGAAATTTATCAAGTTTCTCAGAATCCGTAGGAGAACCTTTTAGACCGTTTATCAGGCGATCAACGCTTTTTTTCAACCGATCGAAATTTTTTAAACTAAACTCTGTTTGCCTGAAAGGACGTATGTTTTCTCTGATAAAAAAGATCGATTCCATAAGGGTTTCCGCTTCAGGAGCCATATAATTTTCCGCTCCGACAAAAATATCCTCATCCGACATCTTCGGGAACCAACCTTCTTTATTCGCTCCACCGAAATCGATAATTCTGACGTTAAGGCTGTCTTTCTCAATTATAATATTAGAGCCTTTTATATCGTTACAAACTATACCTAGCTCGTGTGTCTTTATAAATTCATCAACTATATTTATAATCAGCTGAGTCGTATTTAAAAAATCTACATCCGAATGAATTCGATATTCCGATAAAGGAGTCGCATCTTTGTACGGAACGGCTAAAAACGCAGGTACACCGTTTTGCGCAAAAACATCGCCGTAACGGGCTTGGGTCAACTCCGCTTCACGTTTGAGAAGAATCTTTATTTTCTCCGGTTTATCCGATAACAGGTCAGGCCTAAAAACCTTGACCGCCCATTTTTGGGGTACCCATGAACTATCTTTTTTCTCGGCAATATACACCGTGGCAAAAGTACCTCTGCCTATCAATTTTTCAAATTTGAACCCGTCCAACACCCCGCCCTTACTGGCGACCTGACTTATCACGAGTTGCCTGTAATAATAGGCGAAATTTATAAGTTCCTTTGAGAACTCAATTGCAGATATCTTTTGCCTATCGGTGAGTTGTGGATCGGATTCTATCGCGTCTTCTATTTCCTCTTCTCTTGAAATCAGAGTGTTTAGAAAATCGTAATACCCTTGTAAATCTCCTTTCGCCCGGGCAGATTCAAACCTGCTTTTAAAATCTTGTTCTATACGCTCACTCATACCACCCATTCCCAAAAATTGATTGAGAACAGATTCTTGCATCACGGCTATCGTATTCGGTACATTGTAAATATTCAAGTCTATCTCATGTTTGAGTAATTGTAAAAAAATCGATTGTTTTTGGTAATCGACAAAATACTCATAAGGCAATCTTATATCTATCCTGTCTTCAAATTCCAACGTGAACGCTGAAACACCTTTATCTAAAAGTTGTTCAAGGGGAACAAACGATACAAAAACCTTCTTATCGAATTTAAGGGATTCAAGTTCGATATATTCGCCTATCGGTTTATCGGATTTGACCTTATCGGATATTTCCTCGACAACTTTGATAAAATCGGTTAATCCCGCATCTTTATACTTGTAATCCTCACCGAATTTCTCCGCCACCATTTTTTCTACATCCGGGACTTTTCTTTTTAAATTATCGATTATATATTCAAATTTATCTAATGGGAGATCTATTACGGATACACCGTCGATAAAAGCGACTTTTTTCTCAATCATATCTCTGTATGGCGATGATTGATCGGTGAAATAAGCCCTGTTTAACAGAAGATCATCTTTATAACTTTTTAGTTCACTATACAGCTCATCAAAATTTTTAAACCGATTCGACAAGTTTCCGTCTATCAACCTCGATAAAATTAGATCCGTTTCTAGAGAGGTTGTTTTTGAAAATAGAGGCACCATTACCGCCTCGCCAAACGAATAAATATCGCTCTGAGGAGTTATCATGGAAAAGAACAGTTCGAGCAGATGAGGCTCTAAAATCTCAATCGCATCTTTGAGTGTTTTAATTTCACCATTTTTACGTTTTTTGTCTATATCGGGGAGAACAGTCTCCTTTAAATATTTCATCTTCTCTTTATCTTGCACATACACCAACGTATCAAACAAGATATTCAAGTTCTGTTCCATATTCTCAAAAGCGGCTTCACTTATAGGAGCCGAAGCATAAAGAAGGATTTTATTTTTTACAAACTCAAAAGCGTCCGCAAACTCCCTAATTTCAGGCGAAACATATTCCTTGTTTATTGTTATATCAAAATCCTCAAACCGTTTTGGGATATTACTTTTATCGATAAGATAATCCAAATCTAAAACACGCACTTCTTGCCCTGAAGATTTAATAAAAATATTTTGAGGAGAAAAATCATTGAGAATATACCCCTTGGAATGAATTTTCATCAGTTCTTTGACAACCGCTAACGCCATCTGCGTAGCTGCAAGAGGATCATCGGGAAAACCGGAATCACTGTTGAATATATCCGCTATTGTATCACCTGCGTAATACGGTACGGCGAAAAAAGCTGTCTCATCGTGCGAATCGGGAAAAACATCACCGTATATGTCTTGGGTAAACTTATGTTCGTTTTTAAACGATTTCGCTACCGTAATAGGATCGACATCATTATATGAGTGGGGCAACTTAACCACCCATTTGGACATATTGCCTTGTTCGTCTACCCTTAGAGCAAAATGTACCTGAGCAAACCCTCCGGAACCGAGCTGTTTTTTGAATCTGAACCCGAATATTTCTCCTTTAGATTGAGCTATATACGACACTATTCTTCTTTTATAAAAACTCGCTTCCTCGACAATATCGTCTAATAAGATTTTAGCATAAACCTTTTCTTTATCGGTAAGATATTTATCACCTTCGATTAAAGGTAATAGATCTTTTTTAAGGTCACCTATCGAACTTAGATATCGATAAAAATCTAATTCTTTTGAAAAATCTTTTCGATTCTTATCCCCTTTTTTCGCATCTATATCCAACCGATCAAAACGGTACCTAAAAATATCGGATATTCTACTAGTGACCGCCGCAAACTGATCTTTATTTTTAAAATTGTACTCAAATACGCCTTCGCATAAAACCGATGCCACACTAGCAGACGGAAACAGGTAACCGTCAAGCTCAAACTTTAATGATTGAACAAATGCCCTGACGTCAGGTCTCTCTTTGCTGATATAATCTATCGGTAAATACAGATCCAACCTATCCGATCGAGATATAGACAAAGAATGTGATCCGTAATCACTCAAAACGCTCAAATTTACCAGATGTATTCTGACAGGTTTTGAGCCGGGCAAACTGTTTAACTCAATGTATTCTTGCAGAGAATCGTCTAAACCTTTTACTTTTTCTACCAACTCGGCATAAACGTTGTCGAAATATGATAAACCACCGTCAGGCAAACGCCCATCGACCCCGACAAACCCCTCAAATGTCTTGATGTTTTCCGCCAACTTTTTGTGAAACTTCAAACTACCCGCTTCCAGTAATCCAACTAACGTCTCAAGAAGGAAATTTTTATTCCACAATTCAGTCTCAAACTGAATACCCAAAAACGAATCGTCTGTTTCTATCGGTGAAAGAAAATATTTAGCGAGTAGCGACCGCTTTTCGCTTAAATTATCATCTGAATCGTAAGCAAACTTAACAAGATAGTTTTCTCCTTCATAAACCAACCGATCCTGCGATACGTTCCCGACATCCAAAACAGATAGCTTTTTCTTATCGGATAAAGACAACCCGACATTCTCTTTAAAAAGAGCTACACGAAACGTCCGTGCACCTATCTTGAATACCGCAATGACTCCCGACTTATTATCCAGCTTCTCCAGACCTATCAATTCAGGCCATCTGGGCACACTTTCCGATCCGACAAGCGCCTTAAACTGATCGGAAATAGAATTGTTTACGTTTTGAACATCGGATAAAATATCCTCAACCGCCTTACTCGCCTTAGCGGTGTCGGCGGATAAAGATTTGCCGTACAAAGTCAATACCGCACCCGTCATTATGGCAATCTGCCTTGCTACGATGGGCGGTATCGCATCTTTACGATTTTTCAGAGACGATAAAGGTTGCGATAAAATTCTTGAGATGATAGTAGACCAAGCATAATAGATCATCTTCTCCAAAGAAGAGAACCTGCCCGATAAGTATTCCGAGTAACCGACATCCCTTGAGGAAACACTGTCCATCTTCAGTTTAGGCATAACGAGGGAGACTTTCATGTTGTGTCTCAAAAAGTCTTCACACACATCTTTATGGTATCCGCCTACGATCAAAACTGCCGTTTTGCCTTTTGGCAAATCACCTAAAACCGTCGACACCATCGAGGCGTTACGACGCCCAACCGAACGATAAAAATCGGTAACATTTTGTTTAGCTTGCTCCATTCTAGCTAAAATTTTATCCGTGAGCATCTTTTTGATGATTTTTTTATCTGTGTTCTCATCTTCCAGCAACTTTTTCAGATAGGACGTGACATCTATTTTATCTAACTTTAGATAAGCAAACTCTTTTGGGGTTAGACGGATCATGCTTCCTTTGAATAGACCGAACAATTTATCCCGTTGCTCAAAGGTGTCTGCGTCGATCCCGTTTGAGGTAGCCAACCGTCTGTAGGAATCCAATATTTCGATGTACAAGTCCGATGACGATATGGAAGATATATGTTTTATAGCCCCATAATACTCCCCGACCGACTCAACCTGTTCCGAACCGACTATATCGATGTGCTCAGACAATACTCTGTAGGCTTCCTCTATGGAGCTTAGCTTATCGCCTTCAAGGTAAACTTTCTTTTTCGCCAAAGTGATCTTTTTTATCAAAGAAGGATTATCGGAAAACTTATCGCTTAATCTAGTCAACAATTTTATTATCAAAAAATTCATCTTAGATGCATTATTCAGCATATACGACATACTATGCAAAACAGGATAATCTTCTTTATCCATATCGATATCGAACGAGAATTTTCCGGTTAGAGCAACCAAAAACGGAGAGATATCTTTACCCTCTAAAACCGTCTCGTAATACGACTTATCAACCTCAACCAACCAATCAGGCTGATCTTTTCTAACTAATTTATCGAACCGATCTATCAGAAAACCGATCGTATCTTGCAAACTGGACTTTTTTAACTGTCTCAAGTATGTCAGATTAGCCTCGTAATCCGCCATGACTTCCGCCCCTTTGAGAGGAACTTTTCTAAGGGCATTCAGATAAAAATACTCAGCTCCCGTGATAAAACCTTTTTTTAACAAAACATCTGACACAGACATATTGATTTCTTTATCATCGAAAATGCCGAAATATTTATCTGTCTCCATCGTTCCGTCGGCACCCTCAAGGTAGACGGCATGAAGATTTTTCACGGCACTTAGATAATCCAGCATTTTTGATATATTGTATTGAGCGGAGAGGTTGTCGTGGGCATCTACAATTACAATAAGCTCTCCCGAAGCGGTATCAAGATCATATCCACTCTGGGAAACCACCGCTCCGTATTCCGATGGAACAACACCTAAAACTTCTTTGATTGTATCGGCAACCTGATCGGTAGCGTAACAATCAGACGAACCGCCGGGCAGATAGAAGCTCAAAGGGTTCAGTAACAACAGAAACATCAATATATATGAGATAACCTGTTTCAAAACCATAATAATTCCTCAAACATAACAATTAACACAGGTTATTATTATACTATATAATCGGCTGAATTGGAAGCATTAGAGTCCAAAATAGACAAACAGACCCGCCCAAACCAAGTCATGAATGACGGTATGCAATGCGTGAAAGTGATCCGATACACGATTTAGTAAGAATCGATCAGACCGAGTATTTTGTCTGCGTCAGGTTCCATCTCTACGGGCATGTTGGCATATTTTGGGGAAACCCCGTCGAGTTTTTGTTGGTGGTACAAGGTTTTAAAATTTGAGAATTTCAAACCGTGGGCAGTGGATATCACAACAACTTTCTGGTGTTTTTTGATGATACCTTTATTTATCATCTTGAATAGTACCGCCAAAGCCACTCCTGTGTGAGGGCAGTTGAACATGCCTGTGGAATCGCCCAAAGCGGCAGCGTTGGCAAGCTCATCTTCGGTAGCCTGTTCCACTATTCCATTAAACATTTTTAGGGTTTTTATCGCTTTATACACACTAACGGGATTACCTATCTGAATTGCGCTGGCATAAGTTTTTTGTGCCTGCACGGGTTCAAAATCTTTAAATCCGTTCCGATAAGACAGGTACAACGGATTGGCTCTCTCGGCCTGCGCCAATATTATCTGAGGCAGACGATCAATTAACCCCAACTCTTTCATCATCAGAAAACCGTTGCCCAAAGCCGAAACGTTACCCAAATTTCCCCCCGGGATAATCACTACATCGGGAATATCCCAGTTAAACTGCTGGCATATCTCTATACTGATAGTTTTTTGTCCCTCAATTCTGAGAGAATTCATCGAGTTGGCAAGATATATCGACTCCGTTTTGCAGACTTTTTTGATCACCTCCATACACCCGTCAAAATCTGTATTGAGAGAGAAAACCTTAGAGCCGTTTGCCAAGGGTTGCACCAGCTGTGCCGTGGAAACCTTGTTTTTAGGCAAAAACACCACCGACGGTATACCCGCCGCGGCACAATACGCCGCCAAAGCCGCAGACGTATCACCCGTTGAGGCACAAGCGACAGCTTTTATAGGTTTACCCATTGAAATCATATGTTTCACCTGCGATACGAGTACCGTCATACCAAGATCTTTGAACGAACCTGTATGACTGTTGCCGCACAGCTTTATCCATAGATCATCAACCCCCACCTTTTTACCTAGCCTCTCCGCCCAGAACAGGTTTGTGTTGCCTTCAAACAAAGAGACTATATTCGCATCGTCTATCGACGGCAATACCCATTCTCTTTTGCCCCATATACCCGATCCGTCAGGCCACTTGTGAGTTCTGCATCTGTCATCAAACAGTTTTTTCCATTCATCGGGAGATTTATCTTTGAGTTTCTCCATATCATGTTTTATCTCAAGCAAAGATCCGCACTCACGACATTCATACACAATTTCATCAAGCGAATATTTAGCCTGACAATCTTCGTTAAAACA
>CAZFUR010000078.1:0-7516 GCA_964522245.1 uncultured bacterium
AAAGCTTGCTTAATCTTGATTATCCGAAAGATCTGTATGAGATAATTATTGTGGATAATAATTCTAAAGACAGGACAAAAGAGATTATCAAAGAGTATCCGGTCATTTATCTGCTTGAAGATAAAATACAGACATCGTATGCCGCCAGAAATACCGGTGTCCGTCATGCGAAAGGCGAAATATTGGCGTTTACCGATAGCGATTGTGTTGCTGATGAAAATTGGATTAAAGAAGGAATTAAACCTTTTTTAGACAAAAATATGATCGGTGTCGGAGGCGAAATACTGGCGTATAAACCGCAGACCTGGATAGAGAAATACCAAGATAGAATGAGAATGTTCACTCAAGCCTACACTATAACTAAAGAAAGATTAAAAGCGAAAACAGCCGTGATAATGACTGGTAACGTGTTTTATAAAAGGAGTATCTTTGATGAAATAGGTTTTTTTGAAGCGCAATTATTTGGCGGTGGTGATGCGGAGTTTAGCTGTAGAATCCAAAAAAAGACGGACTATGCCCTTAAATATGCTCCTAAAAGTATTATCTATCACCATCATAAAATATCTGTAGGTGGATTATGGGAACAGTATTGTCGCTATGGATACAATGCTTACCATTGCGCAAAAAAATATAATCCTTCAAAAATTGAAAGGGCTCGTCAACTAGGTTTTATAAAACCTGTATATTGGCAAATTTGTTGTACTTTACAAGCGATCGGTTTGATTGTTAAATATTTTTTTAGGTACATATTTGGACGAAGAGAAGAAGATAAATTACTCCTAATCGATACATTCTTGTCCGGAATAAGAAACTGTGCAACATTCTGGGGGCAATTAAAGTGCTCCTTACGTAATAGACAGGGATGCTTTTTTATCTTTTCGGAACCGCCAAGCGTGGCGGATTGATCTTGCCTGTATATGCCGCTAACCTATAAACAATAAATTTTTATCAAATTTAGAGTGTTGGGATTTAATCAATCTTAGCTTTTTCGGTTTTGTTTATTCGGGATGAAAAATGTTCGCAGATACATCCCAAAAGCAAAAACATTTCGGTCTCGTAGTAGAAACTTTCTACAGATTTGTTTAATACTCTAAACTTGCAGGCTAAAAAGAAATTCTTTAGAGCGAACCCGATTATGTACAGAGGAAGCCCGAATATCTTTTTTTTAGCCTCAAAAGTTTGGATTCTATAAGTGACTCTTCCAACACCAAATAATCTTTTACGAAAGTATGATTTTTTTGCCTGTTCCTTTTTTATAGGATGATAAGCTATCGCATCAGCGACATAGACCCAATGTTTGATATTTTTAGAAAATCTTCGGATAAGCTCGTATTCTGAGCCGGTCATAAGTTTTTTCCCTTTTAATCCTAGATCCGTTCTAAATTTACCGTATCTATCAAGAACATCTTTTTTTAAAGCCATGTTAGGACCAAGAGGAATATCGCCGGTGGTACTTTGTAGGCTGTTTTTATCTCCAAAATCAAGGGATAGGACTATCATCCTCCTTGCGTATTTACCGTCAACCACCAACCATTTCGGTAACTCAAAATCAGGTATCTTCAGTTTTGTTCTGCCTCCAAAAATTTGTTGATTGGGAAATTCTCTGAAAGCTTCTATATATTTTAATAGGGCATCTTTTTCTAAAACGATATCATCGTCAAAGAAAATTAGGTATTCACCGTTACTTCTTTCTATGCCTGTATTTCTTGCGTAATTTATCCCTTGTCTTTCCTCGAAAATATGTCTTATGCTGACGTTTTCATTGACGCCTATATATTTCTCTACAATTTCTTTGGTGTTGTCTGTGGAATTGTTGTCGACTATCAAATATTCCAACTTGATATCTTTCAGATCTTGATTCACGATGGAAACTATTGTCTCCTCAAGCAGATCTGCCCGATTATATGTTGGGGTAATTAGGCTAACTTTCATCCAACCTCCAATGAAACAAAATATTTTACAAATAAACGCAAAGCAGTTTATCAGAAAACAGATGGTTATTACCAGTGTATTCTTGTAAAAATATAAGACGTGTTTTTCTATATCTACGTTAAAAACAAGATAGCGGAAGTCTGGTTAAATTATTAAATATATAGTATAATATAGGAGTGTTTTTGTACTGAAATCATGGATTAAAAAAAAGAACGGTTTATGCGAAAAGTTGGGTTTGTTTTATCTATATGTTTTTTTCTGTTTGTTTGTTGTGTATATTGTCGGGCGGAAGATGTTTCGGGCGTAGACGGTCTTTTACATCTGTACGCGGACGTGAAAGATTCTCATGACGGAGATTCCGATTTTGAGGTGATTCATATCCAAGATGCCCACTGTATTTATGAAGCTCAAAAGAATATCGCTAGAATCTTAGACGTACTGGTCAAACATTACGGTGTGAACCTGATTGCTCTAGAGGGAGCATCCGATAAAATAGAAACCGCCGAGTTCTCATCGTTCCCGGACGAGAATATCAGAAAGATGGTGTCGGATTATATGATGAAAAACGGTCGTATATCTGGCTCAGAATATTATTCAATAACCTCAGATTCAGATGTTCTAATAACTGGTATTGAAGATAGAAATTTGTACAAAAAAAATTATGACCAGTTTATCGAGTCGATCGAGAATAGGAGATCTGTCGGTGATATTTTCGCTAAGCTGGAGCGGCTGCAAATATTGCTGGAAAATCGATACTACTCTCCGCAAATGAAGCGTTTGCTGGATTTGCAAGACAATTACGCTCGTGATCGGTTGAAATTATCTGAATACGTAAGCCGTCTTTTCTCTTTTAGTTTGCAAAGCAACATAGATACTGAAAAGTATAAGAATATTAGACTGATTCATCAAATCGATGTTAACAAAAAATCAATTGATTTTGATACGGTAGACAAAGATAGAGAAAGATTGATCGCCGATCTTTGCGCACGCATGAACAGTATGGAAATGAAAGACCTGTTACAACAAAATTTACGTTACAAACTTAAACAAATTTCCGCTCAAAAATATCATAATTACTTATATCTTCTAGCCGAAGAATACCATATCGATATGTCGGAATATTTCGGATTAGATAAGTTCATAACTTATGCAAACTCCTACAAGAAACTTGTCTGGCGTGAAGTTGCCAGAGAGTGTGCCTCTTTGCTTGAAGACCTCTTTGAGGCATACAAATCTAACGATAAATATAAACTTCTATCGTCTACTCGGGAAAGCATTTCTATTTTGAATAAACTGTACCGATTGTCGCTTCCTGTGGATCGGTTTGAGGAATATCTTGAAAAACGAGGTTCTTTATCTCCTCAATCGATAATAGATAAACTTAGACCATTGGCTATGCAGGCGGGATTGGAATCGGAATTACCGAAAGATATAGGTTGTCTGATAGACACCTTACCGCTTGTTGAAGATTTTTATCAAACGGCTCAACGAAGAGATATAACTTTGATGAAAAATCTGATCTCAAAAGTAGTCTCATCGGGTGCGAAAAAAGCAGTTTTTGTTGCCGGAGGGTTTCATTCTAACGGAATAGTGCGTTATCTGAAAGATAAGGGGATATCTTATAAGGTAATTGTGCCTAAGATTCATACTGCAGGGTCATCGGATCTATATTATTCGATGTTATCAAATACTCAGAGCGGGTTGGAGAATTATCTAGGTAAATCTACGCTTGCTATATCGTCGTGGTTGGAGAAGAATCCTTTGACCGATCCTGAAAGACGGACAGGGGTTGCCTACAAAATGAAAAGTCTGATGATAGGGTGTTTTTCCTATTCAAAGTCAAAATCGGCTAACAGGGATATCGGTTATCTTCGAGACAAGGTTGCGTCCATTATGAGTAGATGGGGTAAGGAGAATTACGGGGATATTTCTATTGACGAAATCTCTTATTTTGGTCCGTATCTGAATGTATTTATGACGGTGAACGGCAAAAATATCAATATGCTTCTGACTGACATAGAGAAATCGGGGACGGCTATCTTTGATGCGGAAAATTCACGTGATTTGTCAATCCCTTTCAGTTCGTCCGGGGAATTGGAGTCGCTCGAAAAGGATAGGTTAGGCGATTTATATTTTCAGGTTATTACTCCGAAAGGACTGGAGTCTTTACAAAAATATTCCAAACATAAAAACGAAATATCAGTGCGTTCAATGAACAGGTCTATCCGCTTGGAAATGAAAAATCGTTTGATTGAACTGTTGATGACTAACGATATAAAAGATCGTTCCGCTTTTGAATTGATGATAAAAAATAATTCTATAAATTTATCGGAAGAAGACCTTATTTCTTTTATGAATTCGTTCGGATTAGATTTGTCGGTAGGTTATTCAGTGAATAATAATCTACTTGCCGCCTATCTTGCCATTCAATCGGAGAAAGGTTCGTTTCTAACGGTGAACGGTTCGTTACCGAGTAAAGCTAAAGACGCATTCAAAAAATTGGGGTTTGATTCTTTGTTTGTGCAGAAGAATACGCCTGTACCTGTAATACGCCGGATATTTCGGCAACTTTCTTTGGGCAATATTGCGGTTTCGGAAGAAAGAAAATATTTTATCAGGTCCGACAGAAACGGAACAATATCTTATTTTTTGACAGTTTCAATAGACGATAATAACAGGGTTTTTCTGAAGATCGAAAAACAGGAAAACATGCCTGCGCCCATTAACATAGACCCCTCAATGGTGGATCAAATTTTAGCATCTGTTCCGTCGGTGAAAACTTTGTATTATCAGCAAACCGTACCGATAAAACCATCCGTTACGGGGGTGGTATCGGTTGACGAAAAAGACGGGCGAGTGGAAATATCGATAGTTGAAATAGATGACAGGCTGAACTTGTATCCGATTAATGCGAGTGTTAATCTTGATCTAAAAAGTGATTACAAATCGTATCGTTCGGCTTTGTCTGAAATTAAAAAATTGGCATACGATCAGAACATAAATCTGATTGGCTTGATTAAAACTGTCGATGGAGATGTCGGTAAACAAGCGTTTTTTGATGATTTCGATCTGTTTATCGATGCTCAGTATTCCGAAATTATTCAAGCCGAATTGAATCGTAGACTCACGGTACGCCACGATACTCCTGTTGAAGCGGTTATTCTTTCCACAAGTTTTCTGGAGGGCGATTTTGCCGTCACTCAGATATCGTATAAGGTAGATGGCAAAACCAAAGTAGATTATGTGACAAGAAAAACTGATCTTTCTCCGAAAGGTGATCTTTTTAATATAGGGTTGGGCGAATTCTTAGAAGATAAACTTAACAATCTAAAACCAAACCCCGATCCGTTTGTTCCGGATGCTAGGATGAGACTCAACTTTTTGGGGAAAGAATATCTGTTTGCTAGAAACGATAAAAAAGATACGGTTCATATGTTGCTTGACGGGGGTGTCTATTCGACTCCTTTGTCTGAGGGAGAAAAACAATTTATAAAACTTGTTGTTGGCATAAATGAAAATCAGATTGCAACTGAACAGTTAGCCGGAATCAGGACTTCTGTGGTTGCGAATAGTTTTTCGACACAGACAAATACCCATGTGTGGGACAAAAGGTATCGTTTGCAGAAGGATCGTAAATTTTCGGTTATCCGGAATGATGTTGTTCCGTTTATGGTAAACAAGGTTTTTGAGTACGATAGACTTTTTCAAACGTTGTTTGGTAACGAGATAACGGTTTTAGACCTATTTGGTTTGAACGGTGTGGCTGTTGATAGAATGATGACTATCGCAAAACAAGACGATCAGCAAATATCAATAGATCCGTACCTTATACAAGGTAATCTTGGTAGCAATTTTCTCATTAAAAAGATGCTTCGTAAACATGATATTAATACGAAAAGATTGATTTCCGGTGTAATAGGCGACAAGGAAAATCGTACTCTTAAAGATATGATCAATTCGATCAAAAAACATAAAGGTTTTTTGGAGAAAAAACCGCAACTGATTACCTTGTTTGGCTCAGAACTGGAATCAGGGGTTGTTTCACGCATGGATGCATTGAGGCTTTGCGAAGATATTAGAGACGTTTTAGCGGATGGCGGTTTTCTTTTTGTAGCGGGTACGGATTATCTGGCTCTTCAATCGGAAGATTTTGAACAAGTCGGGTTTACTGTTGTCGATACAGGTCCGAAAAATAGTTTTTTCGATAAAACTGTTGTTCCTTCACAATATTATGTGTTACGCAAAAAGAAAGGTTTTGTCTCGACTGGTTTGAGTTATGTCGCCGACTCAATCCCTGAACTTACCGACTTGACGAAACACTACTCTCCGGCTGAAAATATTCTGGATTTTGTAATGAAAATAAACGATGGAACTGTGAAAATTGTTTTGCCTGAACGGAAAAAATCGTATGGGATATCCGTTGCGGCAAAGGTTAAAATACGTGCGCCTGACGGCAGGGATATATTTGTGTCAGACCTGTCTGCGCAGACTATGGCATCGTCTTTGAACAACAAAATATATCTAGATGTTTTTCTCACCGATGGAGAAAATAAATCCCTGTTGCCTGTTATTAAACTAAATATAAATACTGCTTTGAATCAGTTGAATGTTAACAGGTTATTTCTTGATTCAGTGAATATGGGAGGAGAGATTATAGATCTGAAACAATCAGATTTCTCGTCTAAAATAGCTAAAATATTATATGATCTATTACCCAAAACCAGCAGAATATATATAAAACCCGCTCAGAATTACGAAACAGTTATATCTCTGTATCAGACATTGCCTGAAGGGTTTAAGAAGGAAGAAGCTTTGCTTGACAGGGGCAGAAATCTTCTACTGGGGATAAAAAGAGACAGGGAAAACGGTGAGCCTGTTGAAGACGCTATTCAGGAAATAAACACGATTGCGGGTAAGTTGCTCAGAGACCTGATAATGACGCTCAGGGATAATCCTGATCTGATAAACGGTATGAACGAAAACTTGTTTTTGTTGGCTGATACGTCTCCTTTGACCGGCTATGTGTCGGCGGGGTTTATCAAACCTGCTCTATTGTTGAACCGTGAGAAAAATCATTTTACGATAGAACTGCAAAAAAACGACTCTTCATCAAGAGTGGTGGCGCAGGGGTCTTTGCGATTGGGGATTAAAGACGAATTCGGTCACGAAAATACACTCGAAACAGAGTGGGTAAAAGATGTACTTGTCCAGATAAAAGATGTCGTAGTAAGACAAAATATTGCGACGGAAAGCTATTTTCAGTCGGTTAATATCAAGGTAGTCGATGGAGCAAAATCGCTCATTAAATTTGATCCGTCAGAAAGAACAATTGTTCTAAACTACGATCTTTTTAAAGAAAATCTTACAAATAGAGACCTCCTTCTTATGGAGGTGAAACAAGGATTGGTTCGGCTTGATCTGAAGCAGGTAAGCGAATTGTACGGCGCGAAACCATTGAACGTTGGAGTTATGGAACTATTTGCGTTACTGGATTATGTACAAAGTTTTATAGATCTGAAACAAAATAACCCTGACAAAAATGACGGTGTTATGCGACAGATAAAAATAATGAATCTGTTGGAAC
>CAZFUR010000079.1:0-7515 GCA_964522245.1 uncultured bacterium
TGGTGAAATTTTCTCCCGATATAGATTATGCCGGCTCTTATATTGATGCTCTGAAAATTATAAAGGAACGGTTCGGGTTGTCAGGAGAGATAGATGTGAACGTTTTTCAGGGTAATAGAGAAATCCTTGTCAGTGAACAGCAGTCGGTGGATGAAAAATTTTTTAAAAAACCTATAATGGATGCGATAGATGGAGCTTTGGAAAAACTGTTGTCCGAAAGAAAAAATGAAGCGGACAAACTTTTGCCGGATATGTTGGCTCGGTTAGATAATGTAGAGAATAAAGTGGGCGTTATAAAAAAAATGTCGGGAAAGTCGCTGGCTAAACAAAAAGAAAAATTGTTGTCTAGAATAAAGGATATGGATATAGATATCTCGGTTGATGATGAAAGAGTCTTAAAAGAAGTGGCTTTTTATGCGGATAAGATAGATATCTCGGAGGAACTTGTTAGATTGGCAAGCCATATCGATCTGTTTCGTAGCACAATTAAAAAGGGCGGTGTTGTGGGTAAAACCTTGGATTTTGTGATACAAGAGCTTTTTAGGGAAATAAATACGGTGGCGTCTAAATGTAATAGTTCGGATATTTCTCATCTGACTATTGCTGTCAAAACTGAACTGGAAAAAATCAGAGAACAGGTGCAAAATATAGAATGAAAAAAGGTCTGCTTTTTGTCATATCCGCTCCTTCGGGGGCGGGGAAAACGACGGTTTGTAGAGAATTTATGAAATCGGGATTTAATATTTCATACGCCGTATCCACCACGACACGCTCTCCCAGAGAAGGAGAAAAAAATGGGTTGGATTATCATTTTGTATCAAAAGATCAATTTCAGAAAATGATAAACAATGGCGATTTCCTAGAGTATGCTAATGTTTATAAAGAATTCTACGGGACTTCAAAAAAAGCTGTTTGCGATCTTCTAGAAAACGGAACAGACGTTCTTGTTGATATAGATACACAAGGCGCGGATCAGATTAGAAAAATTATGCCGGATTCTGTCCATGTTTTTATCTTGCCTCCGTCAATAGATATTTTGAGACAAAGACTAAACAGCAGAGGCAAAGATTCTAAAGAAGTCATCGAACATAGGTTATCAAAGGCTAGAGAGGAAATTGAGTCCAGTCTACTTTATAGTTATGTTGTGGTAAATGATGAAGTGAACAAGGCTGTTGGGTGTTTGCGACATATATATTTTTCAGAGAAACTTAGAGTTAAGAATAGTCGTGAAATCATAAAATCTATTCTGGGGGAGAGATGAGTAATATTTTTGAAAACAAAAGTATTCTTGTAGGGGTTACAGGTTCTATTGCGGTTTATAAATCTTGTGATCTGGTCAGTCGTCTGGTGGACAGGGGGGCTAAACCTAAAGTTGTGATGACTGAATCGGCGAGGAGATTTGTAGCGCCTATTTCTTTTGAAGCCCTCACGGGTGAGCCTGTGGTAACCACGTTATGGGAGAGGACTCAAGGTCATAGAAGCGCAGTTCATATCTCTTTGGCTCAATCGGTGGATTGTGCCGTTATCGCTCCGGCAACTGCAAACATGATAGCTAAAATCAGAATGGGTATGGCGGACGAAATATTAAGCTCTATAATGTGCGCTTTCGATAAACCTGTGATAATTGCGCCTGCTATGAATAACCGTATGCTTGAAAACCCCGGTGTATCTGAGAATATGGGGGTTTTAAAACAAAGAGGTTTTAATTTTGTTCCCACCGGTGAAGGAAAATTGGTTTGTGGTACGCGAGCAAAAGGAAGAATGGCGGATGTTTGTGACATAATAGATTTTATCGAACGCGTTTTGGTTGAGAACGCCTGATGAGCCGACTCTCTTTTTTAATTACTGCGGGTCCTACAAGGGAACATATTGATCCTGTCAGGTTTTTATCCAATCCGTCAACGGGTAAGATGGGGTATGCTATTGCCGAGGCGGTTTTGGATTTGGGCTATGACGGTATGCTGATAAGCGGTCCGACTTGTTTGTCTGTTTCTGACAAAATATCAAAAATATCCGTTACATCCGCGAAAGAGATGTGCGAATCGGTTTTGGAGAATATAGGTAATTTTTCTGTCCTGATTATGTCTGCGGCGGTTTGTGATTATCGTCCGATCGATCATTTTGATCAAAAGATAAAAAAGTCGAGTTCCCATCTAAACCTTTCCTTTGAGAGGACAGAAGATATTCTTATGGAAGTGGACAAAATTGGATACGATGGAATAAAAGTAGGGTTTGCCGCAGAAACACAGAACTTAGAAAAATACGCATTAAATAAACTCCACGATAAAAAATTAAATATGATTGTCGCCAATGATCTGACAAAAAAAGGCGCGGGTTTTGCCACCCACACTAACATTGTCTCTATTTTTTCCGATAAAGGAGGTAAGGTCAATTTACCTCTGATGCCTAAACAGGAAATAGCAGATCATTTAATAAATTTTATCGTGGAATATGACAAAAAATATAATAACTGATTTATCTTTCGCAAAAGAACAGAATATTCGCAGAATATTGATGCTTGAAAAGTTTATTATGGTGCCTCTTAAGGTTATCGTAATAGTTTTTTCTTATTATTTTCTGACAACTCTCAGTCCATCTGATGCAACCAAATATTATTTTTTTCAGTTAAGGCTTTATATAGCGGCTAACGTGTTTTTCATGTTAACACTACTAGGGAGTGGGTCTAGGCAGATTAGACCAGTGATCGTAAAAGTCAGCTCTTTTTTTCTGACGCTTATCGATAATCTGTATCTTAGTTTTATGATTTATTTTACGGGGGGGTTGGAGAGCGAATTGTATCTATTGTATTTGGGCTTATTTGTCAGAAATGCTATAAATTTTCCGGAGAAAAGATATCAGCAAACAATAAATATAATTTTGATTCTGTTTTACGTGGGGGCTATTCATTCTGTAGACGGGAATTTCGGTTTTTTGACTGACGAAGTTTTTATCTTGAGGATTCTTACCTTGTTTTTTGTAAGTATCTGTTGTTGGGGTATATATATACTGATAGATAGAGATCGAAAGCGTCTTACCGATATGCGTGAAAAAAATATCAGGTCGGAAAAATTAAATATCGCCGGTAAATTAGGTGCGCAAATTGCCCATGAATTAAAAAATCCGTTGGGGATAATGAATAATGCGGTTTATTTAATAAAAAAAAATATACACGGTGATCCTGAAAAAATTCTTCATCATGCCGATATAATACAAGGTGAGATAAAAAGATCAGACCGGATAATAAGCGAGTTGTTGGATTATTCTAGGCTTGCCGGTGGAAAGATTGACCGTGTCGACCTTAACGGTTTTATAGAAAGTTTTATAGCGAATAACAATTTTCAAGGTATTGAGTTTATACCGTGTGAGGGAATCCCCGATCTGTTTATCGACAAAAATCAGTTTGGACAGGTTCTTTATCATTTGATGAGTAACGCGAAGGAGTCTGTGGAGACGGCGGGCGGAAAAGGGACAATTGTGGTTAAAACTTTTCTTTGCGAAGGTAATCTGTTGGGGGTAGAAATTGATGACACGGGAACGGGAGTCGATAAGAAAATTCTAGAGAAAATATTTGTGCCGTTTTTCACGACGAAAGAAAATCATATAGGTTTGGGGTTAAGTATAGTTAAAAATATTCTAAGAACGTATGACGGAAAAGTTTTTTTTGAGAATAAATCGACCGGTGGTTTTAAAGTTGATCTGAAATTTCCGGTCAGAACAACCGTTTAGATGAGGAGATTATGTCTAGAAAGCATAGGATATTGGTTGTCGATGATGAAATAAACATGAGAGACTCTATCAGAGAAATTCTCATGGACGCAGGGTTTGAATGCGAAGTAAGTGAAGATGGTGCGAAAGCACTTGAGATTATGAGCAAAACCGATTTTGACCTTGTTGTTTCCGATATAAAAATGCCGAATATGAGCGGAATCGAGCTGTTGCATGCGGTGAAAAAAGAGTTCCCCGGTTCTCCCTTGCTCTTAATTACCGCCTTCTCAACGGTGAAACAGGCTGTAGAAGTGATAAAAGCGGGCGCGGAAGATTATATCACTAAACCTTTTGATCCTGATGATTTAATAGAGATGATAAAAGCTCTCCTTAACAGAAAAAACAATCTATCAATTAATCAAAACGATCAAATAATAGGTAGAAGCGAACAGGTAGAAAAAATATATCAGTTGGTTGAGCGTGTTGCCCCTACCGATTCAACGGTATTGATCGAAGGAGAAAGCGGTACGGGAAAAGAGTTGGTCGCTAATGCCATATATAACCGTAGCAATAGAAATAAAAAGCCTTTCGTTAAAGTTAATTGTGCGGCTATTCCATCTACCTTGATGGAAAGTGAGCTGTTTGGGCATGTCAAAGGCTCTTTTACGGGAGCAGTTAAGGATAAAAAGGGTAAATTTGAACTCGCCAATAACGGCACGATTTATCTGGATGAAATAGGTGATATGGATATATCTTTGCAGGCTAAAATTTTGCGGGTTCTTCAGGAAAAAGAATTTAGCCGAGTCGGTAGTGAATCTGTAAAAAAACTGGATATTCGTTTTATAGCAGCTACTAATAAAGATTTGAAAGAGGCGATCGGTAACTGTGAATTTAGAGAAGACCTATACTATCGTCTGAACGTCATAAATATCAAGATCCCCCCTCTCAGAGAGCGGAAAGACGATATCTCTCCGCTGATCGATCATTTTATAGAAAAATTTAATAAGTCGTTTCAGAGGAATATTCAGGGAATTACAGATGAGGCTAGAGAGTTGTTGGTGAATTATCAGTGGCCGGGTAACATAAGAGAATTGGAAAATAGTATAGAGAGGGCTATTATTTTATCACACGCAGACGTTTTGGACAAAAATAGCTTTTCCGATCAGGTTACTAGCACATATTTTCATTCTGAGTTGTCGTCCGTTTCTTTCCAGAAATCAAAGGTTTCGTTTGAAAAAAAACTTTTGGAAGATGCGTTGAATAAGTCAAACGGTAAGGTAACCGTTGCCGCCAATTTATTGGGCATAACTCGTCATTCATTGAGATACCAAATGGAAAAATTTGGATTGAAGAATAATGCGTGAAAAACACGCAAAAATGCGTGAAAAACACGCACTATCACTCCTCTCAAAGAAAATATTCTTTTTATTTAAACTTAAAATATAAAAATAATCATGTGGCATCATAATTGCTTATCTATTTCTCCAGAAGTCGTGGGGCTTGGTTATTTAACTCAAACATTCAAGGAGAGAAGAAATGAAAAAGAACAAGGGATTTACACTAATTGAGTTGTTGGTTGTTATAGCAATTATAGCTATTTTGGCTGGTATGTTACTTCCTGCGTTAAACCGTGCTCGTGAATCAGCAAGAAGAATTAAGTGTCTGAACAATGTGCGTCAGATTTCGGTGGCATCACACCTTTATGCGGCGGATCACAGAGAAGTATTTCCTAGCGGTAATACCATAGCTAACTGGGCAGTTGAGCTTTATCCTTCATATACGGAGGATTTTAATATGTTTCTGTGCCCAAGCTTGAACACCGCTGGCGGATCGCCTGTCAACGATAATACTTGCGACTATGCTTTTGTCCAAGGGTTGATGGAGTCGGATCCTGCCGATTCATTTATGCTTTGTGATGAGCCTTCGTCAACTGTTGAGGCTACAGGTAGAGTTGTTTTTTCGGATACGGCGTCTAATCACAGATCAGACGGTGGCAACTTTGGTTTTGTTGATGGTCATGTAACTTGGATTCCTTCTAATGCTGCGGCGGGAGCTGCCGGTGAAAGGTATGTAGATTCAAATGCGGCATCCGATGTTTTCAAGGAAACAAGTTTTACTTCTAATCCTGTAATCATTGACTAGATTGTTATGGATGATTTTAACCCGTCGGGCTGTAAGGCTCGACGGGTTTTTTTTATGAAAAAAGTTTCATTTGTCTATTTTGTTTGATATATTTTGGTTGTCGTTTTCCACACAAGAGATTATAAAAATGCTACTGATATCTATTCTGATTTTTTTGATACCGTTGTTGGTATATCCTGAACCTGTTCTGGGGGGATTCAAGAACGAGTATATAGTCAAAAATTATGCCTTGGTTTTTATCACGATCTATATCGCATATAAATTCTTGATAGGAATTTTTTCTGAAAAATCTTTAAAAATCAAAAATTCTACTAAGTTTTATCTTGTTTTTTTTATGGCATCGCTTGTTTCCTACATGCTGAACGGTGGATCTCCAAATAAAATGAATCTGATTATGATTTTTATCAATGGGGTTATTTTCGCTAAAATATCTTCATCAGAAAAAAGAATTGATATTCGGCGGTTTATAAATATTTGGATAGCCGTTTTAGGGGTCACCGGTTTGCATGGTCTCTATCAGTTTTTGATGCATAAACAGGTGGTCGCTACTTTGGGAAATAGAAATTTTTTCGCCTGTTTTATTGTGTCCGGTATTCCTTTTGTCGTGTTGGCGATTTATGAATCTTTTAAACAAAGAAAATATCCTAAATTTGCTATATCCCTTGTAGTGATGTTTTTGTTAATTGCTGATCTCTATTTTGCCGGGTCAAGAGCGGCTTGGTTAATATTGATTTTTGGTGGGATATCTTGTCTGGTGTTTTTTTCCAAGAAAAAACTTATAACTATATTGGTCTTATTATTGTTTATGCCTGTTTTGTTTTGCAGGTCTAATGTAGAGTTTTTTAAGAAGAATGTTAAGGGTGATGTGAGACCTTATATATGGGAAGCTACATTTGATATGATATCGGATTCTCCGGTTTTCGGAGTCGGTCCGGGAAATTTTGTCTTAGAATATCCGAAATATAGAGTGCCTGAATATTTCCTGTTGCCGAAATCAACTGATAACACTACCCATGCCCATAATGAGTGGTTGGAATTATGGGCTGAGTCTGGGGGAATGGCTTTTTTTGCTGTTTTGGGTTTGTTTTTTATGATCGGAAAATCTGTTTTTGATCTGTTTCGACAAAAAAAAGATACTTCTTTCGTTTTATGTCTGATTTTTTCCGTAGGATCTATTTTTCTTCATAATATGGTGGATGTGAATATGCGTTTCATTTCGACTTCGGTGGTTTTTTGGGTCGGATTGGGGATCTTGAGCAATCTATCGGAAGGCTCAACCGTTGTTTCTTTGCCTAAGTGGAATAAGTTTTTTAAGGTTCCACTTTTGGCGTTATTCTTTTGTGTGGCTATATTTTTTGTATGGAAATTTGTTGTGAAATCGGCTGTTAGCGAAATATTTTTCCAGAAGGGGATTGATGCCAAAGAAAAAAAATTATGGACTGAGGCTGTTGTCTTCTACAAGAAAGGTTTAGCTTATAATCCCGATTATCTCAGTCTCAGATACTATCTTGGGTATGCTTATGATAAATCAGGCAGAACCGATATGGCGGCTCAAACCTATAACGATATTGTGGAAATGGCGCCTTATTACGCTTTGGTTAGAAAAAACTTGGGGACTTGTTATCTGAAATTGGGCGATTTTAGAAATGCTCTTATTCATTATAGTGT
>CAZFUR010000080.1:0-7506 GCA_964522245.1 uncultured bacterium
TAGCGGGACCAAGATTAATTAGAGGGTTGGAGATAATAACCTCGGCAATGTATCCTGAACTGGCGGATCAAATTCTGGGAAAAAACGGTCACGATAAAAACTCGTTTTAAACATAATCTTATTGAATAATCGAAAAAACAACAAGAATATCGTATATAGCGTGTGTATAAGCAACTATAGCGAATCCTCTCAATCTATAAATCACACAAAAGAAAACTCCGCCAAAAAAACGAAACACAAATGCGTATAGAGAGAAACTCTCCTTAGAACCAAAAAAATGAGCGTATGAAAAAAGAACGGAACTTATCACCAAACCGATAAAAAACAGGACAAAACGATGTATTCTGAACAACCTTGATAGAAGAAAAATCAATCCGCCGAATAATATCATTCTAAACAAAATTTCTTCGTAAACACCCGCCCCCAAAGACAAAGCAAATTTAAGGGAAATATCGTCAAAATTTTCTCCGATAAAAAACGGTATCGCATAAAGTTTAATGGTAAAAAACGCAAATAGTACCGCATATAAAAAAGATTCCGTCAACACCATAAAAAAATATTTCAGCCTAAAAACCAAAAAATCTTTTCTCGGTCTACATAGCAACACTACACTAAGCATCAGAATAATTGAGATTATAAAAAACGCCGAACAACCTATTTTCTCCAAAAACAGCTTAAAAAAATACTCAATCAGGTTTCGCACTTTGAATGTCAAATTTTTATAAACCCAAAAAAGACCGATCTCATACAGTACCAACATAGGCAAAACCATAATAAAACCGTAATAATAATGTTTAGTAAACTTAAGATACGCTCTGATAAAATTCATAGATTCTTTATTTACCGACTTGACAGTTTCCTCAAATACGTAGTATTTTCTTATATCTCAAAAATGTAACCGGAGCTTGTATAATGATAATCCCCGACATCATAGAGAATAGTGCCAGAATATATCCCAAAAGAAAAGCCCTGATTTTTGAGAACAGTGCATTCACTTATAAAAATCTGAACAGAAAAATTAACCGCCAAGCAAGGCACCTTATAACGAAATACGGCGTTAAGAAGGGCGATACAATAGGAATACTGCTCGCTAACAGTTCGGAATATATAATATACGCCTATGCCGTAATCAAAACAGGCGCAACCCTCGTGCCGATAAATAATTTTCTGACAACCAGAGAAATAGGATACATCACAGACGACTGTAGGATATCATACCTGATTTCATCGAACGAGTTTGTTTCTCATTTTGATAAACTGCTGAAAAAATGCGATACTTTAAAAAAAATCCTGTCTGTAAACCGTACAACCGCTCACCCCGGTATAGACCACATAGAAATCGATAAAGAAAACATCCTTACAGAAAATCTAAATATAAATATAGACCCAAACGATGTAGCCGTAATCACATACACATCGGGGACAACAGGCTACCCCAAAGGGGCAATGTTATCGCACAAAAATCTTGTCAGTAACAGCACCACCTGTACAGAGGAGATCAGCGTCTCAAAAAAGGATCGGATACTGCTATTTCTTCCCATGTTCCACTCTTTTACGTTCACGGTTTGTATATTGTTACCGTTGACTAGAGGCGCATGCATAGTAGCTCTTCCGTCCGTAAAACCTTTCTCAAGGGTTCTGAAAAAAATCTTACTTAACCGCATCACCATATTTGTAGCCATACCGAAAATATACGATATATTATCGGCAAAAAAAATACCTTTTTGGCTTAAACCTTTCATAAAAGTAAGGTTATGTATTTCAGGCTCTGCGCCCTTATCTATCGAGACAATAGAACGGTTTAAGAAAAATATCGGACTGATTCTGATTGAAGGGTACGGTCTTACGGAAGCATCACCGGTCGTATCGCTGAATCCTTTTGACGGTATACAAAAACCGGGTTCAATCGGTCTGCCTATCGGAAACGTAAAGGTTAGAATTGTTGATGAAGATATGAGAGACCTGCCACAAGGAGAAGTCGGGGAACTGATCGTACAAGGCGATAATGTTATGCTAGGATATTACAACAAACCTATCGACACGAAAGAGACGATCAAAGACAACTGGCTTCTCACAGGTGATTTAGCCAAGATAGACAAAGACGGCTACCTATATATAGTAGACCGAAAAAAGAACATGATTCTAGTTCAGGGGATGAATGTTTACCCCCGTGAGATAGAGGAGATTATCATATCTCATCCCGCAGTGGAAGAGACAGCCGTAATCGGGTTTAAAGACAAAAACCGAGGCGAAGTCCCGGTCGCGTTCATAGTAAAAAAATCAGGGCACAGTCTGGCAAAAAAAGAAATCTCCGCCTACTGCAAAGAGAGATTGGCAACCTACAAATGCCCCCGAAAAATAAATTTTATCGACCAACTACCCAGATCCGCCACAGGAAAAATTTTGAAGGAAAACCTAACAAACCGATAAAAAAACTACCGTAGCAATTTTTCTATAACTTCGTTTATCTCCGATAATTTAAAAGGTTTTTTTATACACTCATGACCTGAAATATCGAATTTCAGTTTTGATTTGTTATCAAGGTTAAGTCCGGTGATAAACGCTACTTTCGTGTTATCGTTTATTTTCTGTATACGCCTTACCGTATCGACACCGTTCAAACCCGGCATCATTATATCCACAAAAACAATATCGTACGACTCTTTACGACACAGTTTTATAGCCGATTTACCGTCGGAAACAATTTTCGCTTTATGCCCCGCCAACCTCAACATTTCGCACAATAAATCCCTAATAACCTCTTCATCGTCTACAACCAAAACACTCGCCGCTGATTTTGATGATTCAGACTGCTCGTCTTTTTCGATCGATTCAGCAACAACAGGCAGATTTTTTTTAGTCACCAACAACGGCAACTTGATTTTAAAAGTCGCTCCTTCGCCGTCAACACTATCAATTTCAATCTTACCGTTATGACTTTGGATAACACCCAAAGAAACCGATAACCCCAAACCTGTACCGGGCACCTCATCATCGCCCCAAACCCCTTTGGTTGTAAAAAACGGTTCGAAAATTTTCTCTTGAATCTCTTTTTTTATACCTTTACCGGTATCTGAAATTTCGATTACCGCATACTCATCGTCCCGATAAATAGAGACAGAAAGCGTACCGCCTTCTCCTTGCATGGCGTGGCGAGCATTTATGATCATGTTCAACAATACCTGTTGAATAAGAGATACGTCGCATACAATATCCGGAACTTCGGAATATTTTCTCACAATTTTTATGTTATCCTTCTCTATATCCCGCTCAACCAGCGTCAATGTTTCTTCCATGGCGTCAACCAGACTAGTCAAGTCGTTTTTAGATTCCGTTCTCCTTGAGAAAGACAACAAATTCTGAGCGATAGTTTTGCCTCGTTCAGAAGCGTTCAGGACAACATTTGTGGCTTTTTTGAACGTCTCAATATCGTTCTTCTTAACAGCCAATTCCGCATACCCTTGCATCATGCACAAAAGGTTATTGAACTCATGAGCAACCCCCCCTGCAAGAGTACCCAAAGCGGCAATTTTCTCAGAATGAACCAACTGATCTCTAGTCCGCAAAAGCATATCGTTTATATCTTCCAACTCTTTAGTTCTATCTTTGACTCTTTTCTCAAGACTATCATTCAGTTTTTGCATTTTATTAAACAAATACACATTTTTAAGGGCGATCGCTATCTGGTTTGTAATCATATTTATAAGATGTTTATCGTCTTGATTGAAGGCATTGGCGTCTTGATGGCTCAGATTCAAAACCCCGACTATTTCATCGCCCGCCCTCAAAGGCATACACAACAAAGATTTTATTCCCCGTCCACGGTTTTGTATGGCTATGAATCTATCGTCCATGGAAACATCGTTAACCAGTATAGGCACTCCCCCCGTTGCGACTTTACCCGCTATTCCCTCATCCAGCTGAAACCTGTAATGGGGCGAATCCTTCTCATAAAAAATCGCTTTAGATTCTTTGGGCGACCACAACGCTTTCAGTATCAGACAATTTCGTTTTCTATCCAATATCATCAGCGAACAATATTTTATATTGATTTCGTCTCTAACCGTATCAATAATTGAGCAACAAACCTTTTTCATGTCAGGCACATAGCCTAAAGCATCGTTTATACGTTTAACTATTGAGAGTTCATGGATTTTCTTCATAAACTTCATGTTATTATGCACAAGAGTGGTATAATAAAGTTGATGTTTTTTGTCTTTAAAAATATCTTTTCTGGATAGGAAATCGCCCATATTTTCAATCTCTTTTTTGGATTAAAAGCTTTATGCACACACCACACCTGATTATCGGCTAAATCTTATTTAACTTAATCATATACAAAGATTTAGTCTATTTTGTGCCATAAATTCTGCCTTTCCACAACATCCCTTTACCGCTTAGATACTTGTAGGCAGAATTAAGTTGCAAAAAGATTGTAAAAAAACCGCCTATAGGAATAGACCACACATAAAGATGGGACAATTTAAGAAGAAAATTCAGCTGGATTCTAACAAAAAGGATTATAAATAAAGGCAAACACGATAGAATAATTATTTTTGAGGAAATTTCATCCGCAAAAAACATAAGAAAAGGCACCGCAAACGGTAATATCTGAGTAACAAGTATATAAAATACCGCATACAACGTAGACTTAATACTTTCTCCTGCGGCAAAAAAGATATTTTTTGAGAACCCTTCCAATATCTGTTGTAAATTTCTGTACATCCTTGTGGTAACAATTTTTCTGCCCCCGGCAATCTTTATACGATACCCTGCCTGTTTAACCAGTTTAGAGAAAGCGAAATCCTCAACCACTTTAGACTTGATAGCCTCATGACCTTTTGTCGCTTCGTAAACATCTTTTCTTATAGCGATAAACTGTCCCGTTGCTCTGGCCACTCTAGATTTATGGCTGTTCACTTTGCGTATCGGGAATTTTGTACCAAACCACAAAAAAACATCGGGCAATATAACATTTTCCCAAAAAGAACCCAATTTCTGACCGGTCATCAAACTAAAAAAATCTAGGTTACAATTTTGTATTTCAAGAATCACGGAATTTATCATATACTCATGATGCACAGTATCCGCATCAATAAAGAACAACCAATCACCTTTAGATTCGTCGACTCCAAGTCTGCAAGCGTAACTTTTGCCTACCCAATCATCCGGCAACGGTTTTTCAGGAATCCACCTAAAAAAATCATATTTTTCCGCATACTCATCCAACAAGTCACAAGTCCCATCGGTAGATCCACCGTCAACCACAATAATCTCATAATCAGGGTAATCCTGTACAACCAGAGAATCAATACAATTCTTTATGTTAGCAATCTCATTTCTCGCCGGGATAATAACCGATACAAACGGGTGGTTTCTATCTTTAAAAGGTTCGGGAAAAACATCACGATACCCCATAGAATTCCAAGCGGACATAAACATAAACAATAATACCAAACAACAATATGTAATAAGAAAATACTCTAACATTCCACCACCTTCAAAACTTGGTCTCGACCATATCCAGAACCTGTTTTATGACCTGATCCATGTTATAATATCTAAAACTCCCAAACCTGCCTATAAAATTAAGCGAACAAGACTCCAACCGCCCAATTATATAATCCCTATTTTTCGACATATTCAAATCAGGCAATATGTACGCATACTCATTAAAACGCCAATGAACAGACTCTACATCATTGCGATCTATGAGCCTTATTTTCACAAGATTGTCAACCATATTCATAACCCTGTTTTCGGAAAAATCATTTTCTCCCAAAAACGTAGTCTCGCACAAAAGAGAAGACATTCCCTCAGGGGCGATCTTTTTGCTGTAGTTTGTAAAATACGTCAACCGATTTATCTCACCCTGATCGTCATGGGGAAGATACAACCACGAATAATCGGGTAATTTTTCCGTCTTCAGACAAACAAGCACCGACAACAAACCTATATGTCGCAACTGCCGTGACCTGTTTTTGACTTCATCAGGCGCACCGTCGTACATATTCACAAACTCATCAAGTGCGATAGAGCTGACTATCCTATCATAATTCTCACCGTTCACCCTCCAGCCCGTGCCGGTCCGAGATATTTTTTTAACCGGTGAATTCAGCCTTATTTTATCTACGATCGGTTGCGCAACAATATCCACAAACGACTGAATTCCGCCCTTTTCGGGATAATAGAAAACCGATTGATGTTTGTATCCTTCCGTCTCCATTCCCAAAGCAGATTTAACAACATCTTCTATCGGTGCGCTGGGCACTCTGTTTTTTATCCAATCCAATCCCATTTCCGCAGGGTCCACACACCATATTTTCCTGTTATACGGAATCATAAAATGATCCGCGATCCCTCTTCCGAACATGCCGACTATCATCTGCATAAAATTATCGTATTCCCCAAAAAATTCGTTTCTTTTCCGCCAAGCCTCAATATACCCCATCAAACACTCATATCTAGCTTCGGGGGGAAGATCGGACAGACCGTTTTCAAAAGGGTACTTCACAAATTTATCATAGATATATATCCGAGTGTTTCTTTTATGCTGAAGTAGATTTTCTCTACCGATTAACCCGATAATCCTATCCAACACATCCTTGTACACCGAATGAAATATATGACCGCCACCCGTATCAAACAAAAAACCGTTCGGGAGTTTTTCTGTACGACACAACCCTCCTATTTGGGATTCAGACTCATATACGACTACATCATAGCCTTTCTCATCTAATATCTTAGCAGACATCACCCCCGCGATTCCTCCGCCAAGAACAGCAACCTTCGACTTTTTAATTTTTATCTCCTCAACCGTTATCCGGCTCAAAAATTTCTTCCAAATAGTTTTCTACAATTTCGTTAAACCGATCCGGTCGTTCTATATGCGCAAGATGTCCTGCGTTTTCGATAATTTCCAATTTTGACCCTTTGATTTTTTTGTGCAGGAAAAGGGCATCATTCAAATTAGTAACGGCATCGTATCTACCCCATACGATAAGAGTCGGGACTTTTATATTTTGCACTTTATTTCTCACATCGTCACGAATCACATGTATAAGCCCTTTATAGAAAGCGGTATCATTGTTCCTGTAAATATCAGTACCGAAATATTTTCTTCTGTAAGAAATTTTGTACCCGACAAGTTCCTCACTGGCAGGTGAAAGTTTATACCATGATCTCTCTATATACTTTCTCATTTTTGTTTCTGGCAGATTATAGAAACAATTTTTTCTAATAATAAGATCAATCAAAAGGTCTTCTATTATCCCGTATCTAACTCTTATACCCGTCGAGCTTTCTATGACAACGGCATTGAGCCTGTCGGGATGGTCTAAAGCTGTCTCTATGGCAACATGGGCACCCATGGAGTTTCCTATCAAAACCGCCTTTTTTATCTTCATGCGATCCATAAAAGATATTAAAAAATCAGACAGATATTTCATAGAGTACGAGGCGTCCACAAACTCCGATTTACCAAACCCCGGAAAATCAAAAATCACA
>CAZFUR010000081.1:0-7470 GCA_964522245.1 uncultured bacterium
ATGACACAAATTGATCATTTGGAGCGAGCGAGAAACATTCGACTAGAGATAACCCCGCCGGACAATATGCCATTAGAGAGCGCAATGAATATTATCACCCAAGAAGTAGATAACTTAACCAAAGCAGGCAAACTTAAAGGTGTAAAGATCTCAATCGGAGGCAACGCCGACAAACTCACCGAAACAATGTTCACATTAAAATGGAATTTTCTGCTGGCATTAGTGATAACATATCTGTTGATGGCGGCTCTGTTTGAGAATTTTCTATACCCGCTGGTGATAATGTTTACCATACCATTGGCAGGTGCGGGCGGATTTATGGGGTTGCGTTTAGTGAATATGTTTGTGGCTCCCCAGTCGTTTGACATACTCACAATGTTAGGGTTTATCATACTTATAGGAACCGTTGTAAACAACGCAATACTTATAGTTCACCAATCATTGAATAACATAAGGTTCGAATCACTCAAAGGAATAGAAGCAATCAAGGAAGCCGTAAAGACAAGAATCCGACCGATTTTCATGAGTGCGACAACAACCGTGTTCGGTCTTCTGCCGTTGGCATTGTCAACAGGTTCAGGCAGTGAATTATACAGAGGTTTAGGCAGTGTCTTGCTTGGCGGACTGGCACTATCCACAATACTGACCTTATTTGTGATTCCCGCACTACTAAGTTTTTTTATCGGAAAAGAAAAGAAGAAAAAAGTAGATTTCAATTAAGGTCGCCACCCGCCACAACTTTATAAATTCTAAAGGAGCTATCCATAGGAGCAACACCATTCATATTAACCGACACCCCCCTATCAATCCATGATTTAGAACCGTCCGGGTTATCAACTATATCAGACTCAAAACCGTCGTAAGAGACCTCTTGCCACTCATTAGAGATATCATCTTTCCAGAATATTTTCAGGTTCACCCATTCAGGCAATGACGTCCATGTTATTTTCACTCCTGAAAAGACAGGCTCGATTCGGCTATCTAATATAGCGAAATACGATCTTTTGTCTTTAGGATCTGTACCGACATCAACCTCTTGACCATCGCTCATTCCGTCTGCGTCACTATCATACATAAAAGGATCGGTACCATGAGCAATTTCATCCGTATTATTTAAACCGTCGTTATCGTCATCAGCGTAAGGCAGCAATACCGAAACGGTACTTTCCGTCCACAAAGACCAATCGTTATCGGCATCCATAACCCGCAATTTCAGATCAAATTCCCCCACTTCAAGATAGGTATGTGTGACAACAGCTTCATTTTCAACGGGCGATAAATCTCCAAAATCCCATTCATAACCCTTTATAAACAAACCGTCCAAATCGTAAGAATTCGACCCGTCCAAATTCATAGCTTGGTTGACAAAAACATAATCCGGAACACTCACCACAGCTACCGGAATTATATTTTCCGGCAATAACAACGGAGCAGAGATTTCTATCTTATCCAAATTTACACCGGAATGATATATACTAACAAAATTATGATACCCCACATACACCTCTCTAATGACAAACGATTTACTAACCGTCGAATGAGCAGGCAGATAAACATATCCCAAAGGAATATATTTTATAATAGCATCAGTGTATTTCATCTGCGTACGGAAAGACAACTGCGGATATATTCTTTTTGAAGACGATGACTCGTTGGAAAAAGTGAACTTTATCTGGTCTCCCTGAAAAAAATATCTGCCGGCTCCTTTCACTCCTTGATACGACCCCCTTTTATTATTGTAACCGAAAAAAGTATCCAACCCATCAACATCCATACGTTTGCCGTCATTCATATCCAAAATGGTCTGAAGAATCGGTCTGTTTTGCACACCGACTTTAAGCCTTACCGTATCCGATCCGATTGCGTTAGAAACGGTCACAAAAATATCGTAAGATTCCCCTATATCAGAAACCGAAGGCGTCCATCCCGATATTCTGCCGTATTCGTCGATAGATAACAGCGATTCAATAGCATCGTCCGTATCAGCGTTTATCGACCACGTACACGGACCTGTTCCATCGGTAAGACGCATTTTATAGCTAATTTGGTTATCCTTATAAACAATTAGACCGATATTATCAGGCTCTTCGATAATCGGGATTCGATTGGCAGTCTGCGCTTTTTGAAAACACCATATTTTGCTTGAATCAAGACAAGATAAAACCACCACCGAATTGCGCATCAACAACAAATCACCTATTTTCCCCACCACGGCAAAATGCTCATCATTAGTCCTTTTGTGAGGAAAATCCGTAAACAGATAATTGTAAACCGGCTCACCATCCGAACACCTAAAAACCAAAAGACGGTTATCTGTAGTAGCGTAAAGATATGTTGAATCAGTAGCCATAGTCTGAGACGGATAGTTTCTTGTACCCGGATAACGATTATAATCAAACCCTTGAATATAAGAATGATGTAACGTTCGTTTCGGAGTATCGGTTTCCCACAAAACATTATTTAAATCGGTGCTGTACACTGTTATCTTGAGTGGATATTGCACAAAAACAGCCTCATCGGTTACGCAATAAGACACGCCCCTACAAGAAGATGTGTTACCCAACAACAGGTGACCGCTCAAAGAAAAACCATCCGTTATCTTCCGCCTTACAAGATTGGTCTCACTACTGTTTTTTCTCTCAATGGCATAGATATAATCACCTTTAATGGCAAGTTTCATAACTATATCAGTGTTAACAGGTCTCCAGTTATAAGATCCGTCGGGACGATGTATATCGTCAATTGCGCAATCGCTCACGATCTGACCTTCATTATCGAGCACCAAATATCTTGCCTGATCGTAAGGGTCTCCGCCATGATATCCCGACAACACAAAGAGAACACACCTTGAACCGTCCCAAGCATGATCGATTAAAGCTAAATCTTCATCGACCTTTTGAACGTAAGAAGAACCGTTCCACCACAATAACCTTCCTCCGTGATAATACGATGTAGAATGCGGAGATTTCATTCTGTTATTTTTCCAAGCCCATCTTCCCATCAAAACTCTAGAGCCAAGACACGAGTGGCTGTCATGGAAAAGGTTATCTTTTACACCATCCTCTAAATTCATAGTATCCCACAACGTACCGTAAAATGAAGCTAGATGTAGCGCCCTGAATCCTTGTGGAGAATCATATAATTGGAATGCTCTTGCCACGCTGGTATCTTCTCCTGAAGATTTGGTAGACATCCAAACTTTTGAACCGTCTTCAGGATTTATTTTATAGACAGTATTATCCGCCGCTCCAATATAGTCTCTATTTACTTTAAGGTACAACGAGACATCATCGGCGCGCACGAGAGTCCCTTCTTTATAAACTTTCACCGGACTATACCCGTAATTTCCGATTAGAGAATCGTTATCCCCCGGATCCATCAAATCGACAGACCACCGCATAGATAAATCGCCCCCCGCAGACGCCTCGACACAAGCAGTGCCATCCGCAGGACCATGCCACTGCCCCCACCACTTATCCGCCTCGGCAGTCATCCCCAAATCGAAAACGGAAATAATAGCATAAATAATGAATGATATAAAAATTTGATTCAAGAATAATCCCCTTAATATCCAAACAATACATTATATACTATAATCATTTAAATAGAAAGATTATCAACAATTTAAAACCAATATTTTCTGTACACAGATTTTTCTATCCATAATACACGAAAATACACCATTTCAAGAAGTATGGGAAAATCAGATACAATAGCCCAAACTAAATCTGGGACAAATTTGTTTTTGAATAAAGAGTATTTTTTACCGTCATAAATGACGACAAATTCGGTAAACAACCCAATTGATAATTAATACATTTTGCATAAATATTTATTTTAGTTTATCATGTAGCGGTTTAATGCCTAATGGAATTCTTTTATACAGGGAGTGTACGTTATGAAAAAACTTATTATATCCGTTGTGTTTTTCTATTTTGTCTCAAATATATATGCTCAAAACGACCAAATTACAGGGAGAGAGCGTTTTTTTTCTCGTCCTCCGTCTTCACGTTCCATATGGGTTTGGAACACTATAGATTTACTGCGTTCTAAATCGGCAAGAAACAAGTTTTTTAAGATATTGTCCAACCCTTACGACAACGCAAAACCGATCAATAACATATATTTTAATTGCGCGAGTAATTATCTTATCAATAAAAAATTAAAAAAGAAGATGGTTTCTTTTATTCAAACCGCTCATAAAAAAGGTATCTGTGTACAATTTCTGGCGGGACATCCGGCGTGGGCATACCAAAACAGAGAAGTTATAACGATGTTTAAAACCATCAGCGAATTCAACAAAACCGTTCCCCCAAACGCACACCTCGACGGAGTACATCTTGATATTGAACCACATACACTACCCATGTGGAGTACAAAACCAAAACTCAGAACCAAATTTTTTGAATCTATCAAAATCTATGGCGAGAAAATGCGCCAACTAAACCCCGATCTCCTCTTTGGATTGGATATTCCTATTTTCTGGAATGAGAAGGAAATAAAATTGTTCTTCGATTCTTTAGACTACGTTACATTGATGAATTACACCGACAACGCAAATTCCATCTATAAAAGAGCAAAAAAGTTCCTTGAAGTCGCCGATAAAATAGGTAAAAAAGTTGAATCGGGAATAGAAACCCAAGGACCTTCAAAAAGGTGGGGAGTCACTTTACCCATAACTTTTTACGATGAAGGTTGGGAAATAATGGAAAAAACCCTCTCCAAAGCGAATAAAAAGTTATCCAAACATAAATCATTCATAGGCATAGCGATACATTACTACACATCTTACAAAAAATTACAAAAAGAACGGATTTTCCCAAAAGACCAAAACACCTATCCGACACAACCGATAATAGATATTCCCCACATACGTACCGATATCAAGATCGACGGTAACCTTGACGACTGGAAAGGGATTAAACCGATTCCGATAGATGAGAGGAAATATGTCGTATACCAAGTAGCACCAAAGAAATGGGAAGGGCTGAAAGACCTCAGTTGCGATGCCTATCTGGCATGGTCGCAACAAGGTCTTTATCTTGCGTTTGATGTGAAAGATGATATCATTGTGCAAAATGGCACAAACGATATGATAGTCAACGGCGACCACATAGAGATCTGGTTTGATACAGATTATGAAACTGATGAAGCCCAACCATTTACAAACGAAGACGATTTTCAGATAGGTCTTTCCCCCGGTAACTTCAAAGATGTCAAACCCGACCTATACGTCTGGGCTCCCGCTAGAATAGAGCAAAAAGATACAGCCACAATAAAATACACCGCAAAAAAAACCGATCACGGATATATAATAGAATCGTATTTTCCATCAACCTTTTTTGGGGATTTTAAACCGGAACCCAACAAAAAAATCAGGTTCAATTTGGATCCCAGTGATACGGATGGTCCCGTGGCGATACAAGAAGTGCTCATGTCTACATCTATTTGTAGGAAATACAACAATCCCCGATCGTTTCGTCTGGGAATATTCAAAGAAAAATCTAATCCTTAGAACAAAGGATCTGTGATTGAAAAAACTATCCTTCATATTTGATATGGACGGCGTTCTAATCGATTCCATGAGATACCACTGTAAGGCATGGAAACAGGCGGCAGAGGAGTTTGGTCTGAGCTTATCTGATGAAGATATATATCTGCGTGAAGGAGAAAAAGGCGATTTATCTTTAAAATATTTCATGAAAATTAACGGTCTCGATTCGTCGGAAGAGATTATAAGTAAAATTTTAGCGAGAAAAGAAGATATTTTCTCAAAATTGCCGTCCCCTGATATTTATCCCGATATTCCGAAAATACTTGAATACCTAGATAATAAGAATTATCAGATGGCTATCGTGACAGGCACGTCCATTTCTGAGCTAAAAAAAATATTGCCTGACACAATATCAAAATATTTTTCTATCAAAATAACCGGCGATCAACTAAAATACGGCAAACCCCATCCCGAACCTTACCAACTGGCACTAAACAAATTACAGGTTTCACCGTCTGAAGCAATCGTGATAGAAAACGCACCATACGGAATACGATCCGCAAAAGAAGCGGGACTATTCTGCATAGCTGTTTGTACCTCTTTGTCATCAAAACATTTACAACAATCAGACCTGATTTTGGATTCCTCGAAAAAACTATTTAATTACATAAAACAAAATTACTGAAAAGGAAATAGTAAAGTATTTCATTAAAAATACCGATTAATGCGATAACGGTAGGTTTGAGATTCCGTCGTACTAAAAAAAGAGGATAATAACCGTGGATTCCTCAGGAATGAGTTTTTCAAATCGTGATTTAATATCGAGGGTCATCAATCCGGCAGGCGCAAGCGACCACCATGCGAAAGGAGCACCGGATAGAGTCCTGTTTCACAAGGATAGAGGCGACCAACAACAAAATCACAAGAGAAAACGTGAACAGAAAAAATTTTCCAAAGAAGACCCGCACATAGATTTACAGGCCTGATCTGTCGTTTCTCTGTTCTCTGATTTGTTGCATCATACGTTTTATCTTGTCGGCAAGTTTTTTCTGTTTTCTACATTTTTTTAAGTGGTATACCGCTTTGTCATAATCTTTATCGTGTTTAAGATAAATTTCAGCCAAGTTTAAATGCGCCTTGACGTAATTAGGGTCATGAATCAGGATTTTGTGAAAACATTTTTTCGCCTCTTCAAAAAGGAATTTATCGACATACAAACTTCCCAGATTATTATACGCCTCCAAATAATCGGGTTTCAATCGTATCGCAAAAAGAAAAGCGTCTCTGCTTTTTTCAAACAATCCCAAATTCCAATAATCGTTACCCAGATTATAATAGGCTGTCGCATGATTCGGTTTCAGGTACAATAATTTATAATACTCCGATATACCGTCTTGGAAATCGCCTTTTTTGTCGTAACAAGTCCCAAGATTAATATGCCCCTTATAGTTACCGGGAAACTTTGATACACAAGATTTCCACAGATGAAAATCGTCTTGCCAGTCAAAGTTTCTGCAAACCCCCAGTATGAACAGCATCAATACAAAGATAGACACAACAAAAACTCCACATTTTACCTTTCTTATCAGTTTGCTAAATAAAACCCACCCCGTCACGGCAAAAAAACCTATTGAGGGAACGTACAAAAATCGTTCTGCAATAATGGCGGATATAGGGAATATGTTCCAAGTCGGTAACAGAAAAAAGATGAAAAACATCACAAAAAAGATGAATAGGAAATTCTTCTTTCTCGCCTGCAAAACAGTCAACAGCAAAACAGACGGATAAAACAAAACAGCCGACCATAAAGAACAATCCAAAAACGATCTTATTATAGGGTACGTACTATAATCGATAGATAAATCGGTAGGATATAAAAGCAGTCTGAAATAGTAAACAGTCGCATCAAACATGGTCAGGAAATTTGCCTTAGCGCAACCGCCCCAAAAGGGTTTTGACTGATATGCTCAAATATA
>CAZFUR010000082.1:0-7213 GCA_964522245.1 uncultured bacterium
CTAGCAGTAACAATTGGACACATTTTGTCTTTAAAGCAGAAGACTGTATCCTGACGCTAGAACTGATGCGATGGTTTGTCCCTGATTTTACCAAAGTACTGAAATGTGAGATTCGCGTAACTCAGCTAGGCGAAAATAGCGATGATATCACAGGTGGGACCACATCATCACCATTGACGCTAGACATAGACAATTTTAAAGTAATTCAGGCAAACAACATATCTATCGCATCAAAACCGAAGATGAGAATATTGAGTAAAACAAAATCCCCATCCGTAACTTGGGCAGATATTGAGGATAACGATTCACTGATAAAAGAAATTTTCTCTCATGAATATGATAACGATCAAAGATTAACCAAAGGCGTAGACGAACTGCCGGACTACCCTCCCTACTTCCCCAGATTAATATCCGCTCCGGATAATGATGACTTATACACAGTATGGCAAACAACCACAAAAGGGACTCCGCAAAACACAGGACTCGATCAGTATTCCGATATCTATTTCGCAAAAAGCAACGATGGATCAGCCTGGAGTACGACTTGCTTAACCGATGCCGATTGTGACGCGATAAACGGTTTCAACCCCTCAATATCAACCTGGGATAACGATGGCGATCAAGTTATACAGGTTGTCTACTCAAACGATTTTTACGAATATGGCACAAACAGCGGTGTTTTTACGGGAAATCTTATCCTAAGGGAAACAACCGATAACGGGGAAACATGGGAAGCGAATAATTATATCGTAAATAGCAAAAATAACGATGGCGTAGTAACCGGCAACGGAATACAAATCCCAACCATAAAATTAATAAAACGAGCCTTTCAGATAGCCGCTTATCCATACACCGCCACTACCGCTTCGGGGGATATCTCTATCGTCTCGTGGGTAAACGGAAAAAATCAGGAAAAATATATAATCAGAGGAGTATCCCTTATAGACGGTGCACCTATATATATCGCTCCACCACCTGTATTTGTCGATTCAAACGGCGATCACACATCTAAAATAAAATGGAAGGCGCCGGAACTGGGATATATTCCAAATGGTTATTACTTAAGTCGAGTAAAATATTACAAAGGAACAAACATAACGTACGATGACATTACCATGCTTAATAACGGAAACCCGATATATAACCTCAGTTACCTCGACAACGAAGGAATCACGGATAACGATGGCAAAAATTATTACCGCTATTTCATAAAAGCTCTTGTCTCCGATTCCCTTAACGAAGAAACGTCTTGGTCGAAAGGTTCAAATGTAACAAAAGACACCAACCAACTTCTGGCTCATGATTTTTTAAGAGATAACGATAACGATATTTATGCGGCGATCACTCCTCTCATCGGGGACGATGGAAACTATCTGAAAGAACACGGTTTTGTTATAGATAACGAGGGAAAACCCGCTTACAAAATCGTATACGAAAATACAACAGCCTACACAAAAGGTTCTTACATAAGTTTTGAATTCCCATCCTTAATGGACCTATCCAATTATGGGACAATAGAAATAGATGTAAAAACCGAAAATGTCACTCCTGTCTCAAACACAACGCCTCAACTTTCTATCAACTTTGTGGAAAAACCTATAAATTCAGATACAGGAAGCGATGCGTATCGTATAGGTAAATTCATCCCGACGGTAGAAGACGGAAAATGGCATCATATGCATCAATTTATAGATGACCACACTCTTATCAGTTTGACTCAGGGAACACTTGATCTGGATAATATTGAAAAAATGACCGTCTCATGTTGGGGCAGGGGTAAGTTGACCGTATACATAGGCAACATATCATTTAGCAAAGACCCCATTCTAGAAATCTTCGAAAAAGAAGATATATACAATAATATAAAAAATAACGGTATTGCGGAAGGCAAAGTAATTAATCCGACTAATCCTATCCTCGTTCAGTTCGGTAACGCACAAGACCCCTGGTATTTAAGAGTCTACACGGAAGAACATATCTATGATAATGAAGGACATATGCTAGACAACGAAGGCAATCCTGTCAGCGAAAATGACGGAACCGCAGTAAAACTTACAAAACACGGACTGATCAGAATGGATAAAGACAACGAAGGAAACATAACCGCCATTTATCCTCAGTACAATCTGCCAATAAAAATGTGGTGCAAATCATTCGGACCATACCGTTTTTTTGATAGCAACGGCAATTCGGTTTATGAAGACAACGAAGGATATGCTTATCCCCCGATAAACAAGGATAACCCCTACTTCTGGAGCGGATACGATTTCAATAAGGATGGCGACAAATATGACGAAATTTATTTTTCGACTGAGAATTTGGGACTTTTTGTAGAAGGAACAGGTGATGGAAAATACGGTTTTGATTTAGACGGTGACGGATTTCAAGAAAATGACGATTATTTCAGTTTGAGCGATGAAAATCATGTGTCTTTAGGAGAAAGCCCGGCTTGGTTATATGTACCTCTAAAAAAAGAAGACGGTCCATGGTCTGTAAGAGATAGCGAAACAGGCGAACTGGTATTTATGAACCCATACGACCCATTAAGAGTCACATGGAGAATACTGGCAAGTTCCCAAATAGGAAACTCCGGTCATATACTAGACCTTTATTTTGCGGTCAATTTAACATTAACTCAACTATTATACTCTGATGATGAAGCGTTTGGAAAATATCACGGTTCTATAATAATTGATCTATATAACAACTGATTCTATACTCTCCTTAATTTAGGATAATTTTTCTCTTGTAATTAAGTCTCATTTTGTGTACTATGTCCCAGTCTTTCTAAAAGATGCTTATCAGAATAGAGTTTTTCTCCGTATCAACATCTTCGGAGTATGGTGTACTTATTTTAATATTATAAATATTTGTCTTATTGGGACAAGAAAGGAAAAGAGGGTAGTTTTATGTACGAACAGCTTCAATTACTAGACTGGATTGTGATAGCCGCTTATTTTGCTATTACTCTTTCAATCGGTCTGTACTTCTCAAAAAAGATAAAAGAAGGCGGCACTTTGACGGAATATTTCGTCGCAGGAAGAAAGATGACATGGTGGCTTGCGGGCACATCTATCGTTGCCACATCGTTTGCAGCGGATACACCTCTTGTCATATCGGGCTGGATAAGGACACTGGGGTTACAGCGCAACTGGTTTTGGTGGGGCGGTATCATGGGTATGATGCTGTGTACATTCTTCTACGCTCGCCTATGGCGGCGCGCAAGAATTATCACCGATGTTGAATTTGTTGAACTGAGGTATAAAGGCAATTCAGCGGCCACTTTACGAGCTTTTCATGCCACATACAGAGCCCTTATACAAAATACTCTGGTCCTAAGCTGGGTTACTCTAGCAGCAACTAAAATAATGGAAGTTGTGCTTGATCTGCCGACAATTGTCATATTGAAGGATTTTACGTTCCAACTTGTGCAAAGCGGAGTCACTGTCTCAACGGTCATAAGTCCGGATCTGATTTTCATAGCCATTGACGAAAAATTATTTGGGGTGATTCTCTGTGTAGTCACAACTATCAGTTACTGTACTTTTTCCGGTCTGTGGGGTGTTGTCGCTACAGACTTTTTTCAGTTCTTCTGTGCTATGTTCGGATGTATAGTATTAGCGGTGATTGTTTTGATCGAAGTGGGCGGTCCCACTCAAATGTTGGATGGTGCTATCGCAGCGGTAAATAGCGGTGCAATAGATAATGGTATCACACCTTACCATGTGAAGGCCGTTGATATCGCCTCTTTCGTCCCTAAACTGCTTTTTAAAGGCGGTGGAACCCTTGGACTTTGGTCGTTTATTGTTTTCATAGGATTGCAATGGTGGGCAGGCGGCGAAGGTGGCGGATTTCTTGCTCAACGTCTCTTCTCTTGTAAAAATGAAAAACATTCGGTTGCGGCTATGTTATGGTACAATTTGGCTAACTATGTTCTGCGCCCTTGGCCATGGATTGTAGTCGGTGTCGCATCCCTGATCCTGGTACCGAAAATATCTGTCTATGGCGCACACTACAATCAGGAACACGCATACGCAATCATGTTGATGAAATATCTCCCTGTGGGACTTAAGGGAATTATGGTCGCTTCTTTGATGGCGGCTTATATGTCAACTGTAAGTACCCATGTAAATTTTGGTGCTTCTTACCTGGTAAACGATATTTATAAGAGATTTATTGTAAAAAAGGCAAGTCAAAGACATTATGTTCATATATCCGAAATATCTGTCATATTCCTGACAATATTGGCAGGGGTATTCGCCTACTACCAAGAACATATTTCCGGCGCTTGGTTGACGTTTTTTGAATTGATGTCCGGTACAGGTTTTGTAATTTTGTTACGTTGGTACTGGTGGAGAATCAATCCTTGGTCGGAAATTACCGCTATGATATCTTCTTTGGTGATATGGACGGTCTTGAACAACAAATTTATTGTTATACCTTTTACAGGTATAGAAATACCTCTTCTGGGTAAAATGTTTGGAGCAGGTAACCCTGAGTTATTTGAGAAAATGTATGCGGTTAGGTTTACTATCAACTTGGTTGTCAGTACTATAGCGTGGGTAATAGTTACATTCCTGACTAAACCGGTTGAAGAAGCCCATCTGATCAGGTTCTATAAAAGAGTTCGCCCCGCTGGCTTCTGGAAAGACATTGCCATAAAGGCAGGCAATCCTAACCACCTTAAGGTCGGTTGGCCGGAGTGGATTGGCTGGTTTACCGGTGTGTTATCTTTGTTCGCAATGATTTTTTCGATAGGTAAAGCCTGTTTTGGTATGTACTCCCAAGCAGCAGTTTATGGCGTTTTTGCCATCGGATTCGCGATAATTATGTTTAAGATGTTGACCAAAATGGACTGGTCCGGTATGCCAGACTTTGCGGAAGACGAAGACTACGACGAATAATTTATCATAACATTTGTAACAAAAATACCGCAGTGAGACTGCGGTATTTTTGTTTGTGTTGGAAAATAATGCCCCTTGTAAAATAACTTTACTTGTATTTTGTAATTTTATCTAATTATAATCTTGTTTTCTTACGATAGATTCTATACATAAAACAGTTTATGGAGTCGACATGTCTACAAGAAAAAAAATCGTCATAGTCAACCGTAGGTATTTTCCATCATCCGGACCTGAAACGTACCTATTTAATATAACACCGATACTGGAGTCTGACGGCTTTGAGGTCATCCCTTTCTCCGTTAAACGTAAATGGAATCTCGAAACAACATATGACAAATATTTCGTCACCCCCCCTTACGGACTAGACACACTTTACTACAGCGAAGCGAAACTCAGCCTATTTGAAAAACTCAAACTTTTCCGCAACGCTGTATACTCTTTTGAAGCAAAAACAAAAATGGAACAGTTGATAAAAAATGAAAAACCTGATCTAGTATACCTGTTTGGTATAGTAAACGATATTTCTCCAAGCATCATAGACGCATGCAAAAAACATAATGTCCCCGTAATTCTCCGCTTATCCGACTATTATCTGTTATGCGCAAGTTATATTTTCTTGAGAAATAATGAATTCTGCAAACTATGCTTAACAAAAAATCACTTGCAAGGATTAAAAAATTTATGCGTGAAAGGTAAGTTTTTACCGACACTTACAAGAACTTTCTCATTAATAGTGCACAATAGTATTAAAATATATGACCATGTAAACTCATATATCTGTACATGTTCATTCATGAAAAAGATTATGATCGAAGGCGGATTCCCTGAAGAAAAGTTACATATAGTAAATAGTTTTGTCAACTCAAATGACTACAAACCAAACTATAATACAGGCAAATATATTCTCTATTTCGGTAGAATATCTCCGGAAAAAGGAATGGATTATCTCCTAAGAGCAAAGAGAAAAATGAACAACAAACTACCCTTGTATATTGTAGGCGAACCAAGCGACACGGAATATATCGGTTCTCTAAGAAATTATTTAGCCGAAAAAAAAATTACCGATGTGATTTTTCTCGGATTCAAGAAAGCTGATGAACTTAAAAAAATTATTGGTGAAGCCAAATTCGTTATGATACCATCCATATGTGCTGATAACAGTCCGATAAGTGCTCTCGAATCGATGGCAATGGGAAAACCTATCATAGGAAGCGATATAGGCGGAATATCCGATCAGATAACTAAAGATACCGGTTTTCTTGTTCCTCCAAAAGATACGGATATGCTGGCGGAAAAGATGGATATACTTGCACAAAATGATGAACTGGTCGATAAAATGGGCAAAAACGCTAGACTTAATTTTGAAGAAAATTTTTCTGAAGAACAACACTATTCAAAACTAAAGAAAATCATAGAAAAAGCTATAGAAGGTGTAAATTGAATATAGAATCGTTACGGCATAATTCCAAATCAAAGCTGTTTGCTCTATTTATGATGGTATTCGCACTATTTTTGGGCTATCTCAGTTGCAAAAAACCGATTGTTCCGATTGTAATGGTTGTCGGAATGCTTTATCTCATATGCTTATTTAAGAAACCTATGTGGGCATATTTCTTCATGATTTTAGTATCGATTAACTTTTTTGGGTTCACAGATGCTTCGTTCCTCAGTTTGCCCGGAGCATTCAAATTACGTGATATCGCTCTACTGGTACTCGCTTTACCTCTCATCGGAAACGCAATTTTAGACAAAAACTCTATCGAACGAACAAGAACACCTCTTAATAAATTTATAGTACTGTTATTACTACTTGTTGTATTCATCATATTTTATACCGCATACACTTTCGATGTAACTCTGATATCGTGTTTGCGACTGACAAGAAAATATCTATTCTATCTGTCTTTCTTCTTTTTAATCTATTTTATAAAGGATGAAGATGATCTAAAACTCTTCATAAAAATAATGTTCATATTTGCCATTATACAAGCTGTATTAATGACAATACAGTTCATTGCGGGTCCAAACGTAAGAATTCTAACCGGAGTCAAGATGAGACCTGATTACCTTCAGGGACTGGTAGTAACTAGAATCAGGATTAACGCCGGATCAGGATTGATGATGCTGTTTTTCGCTCTATCTTTTTGGATCTATCAATGTAAAAAACACAACAAGATCTATATATTCATCGCTATGATCCTTGGACTAGGAACTTTCCTTGAATTTTACAGAACAAAATGGATAAAAGAAATCCTGATAGTTGTTGCTCCGTTTATGTTCACTTTTAAACAAGATAGGAGAAAAATAGC
>CAZFUR010000082.1:7223-7447 GCA_964522245.1 uncultured bacterium
TCCGCTCTCATTATACTTCATGTTCTAGGATTTGACGTACAAGGAAAGCTATACAACGTATTTTTACATCTACAGTCAACTTATTATGATATGATCAACAATTCGGGGACATTCTACTTAAGAGTTAGAGACGCACAGGAAAGATTAATATACTTCTACGAAAGACCTCTATTTGGAGTAGGTTTTTTACATTATACATCCGCAACCTCATCAAGTATAGCCGC
>CAZFUR010000083.1:0-7418 GCA_964522245.1 uncultured bacterium
ATGAAGTAGATGACAGTATGGTTTTAAAACCGTCGGATGAATCTGTGGAAATATTCAGAGGACCGAATATAGGCGATCCGCCTTCAAATGTCGCGATGGCTAAAGATTTATCAGGTAGTGTTTTGTTGAAGGTTGAAGATAAAATAACGACCGATCATATAATGCCTGCGGGTAGTTTGTTGAAGTTTCGCTCGAATATCCCTAAATACTCAAACTATGTTTTTGAGCCTGTCGATCCGACTTTCCCCGATAGGGCAAAGCAAGAACGCGATAAAGGTGGTCACGGCGTGATTGTGGCGGGTGAGAGTTATGGACAAGGTTCTAGCAGAGAACATGCGGCGTTGTGTCCGATGTTTTTAGGGATAAAAGCTGTTGTCGCAAAATCTATCGAGAGAATTCATACGGCAAACCTGATAAATTTTGGGATTTTGCCTCTGACGTTTCTTGATAAGAGCGATTATGACTCTATCGAACAGGGCGATTCGGTAGAGATAGAAAATGTCAGGGAGTTTTTGTCTGAAAAACAAGACTTGGTTTTGCTGAATAAGACAAAGAATAAAAAAATACCTGTTTGCTATTGTTTGTCAGACAGGCAGATAAACATAATTCTCGAAGGAGGATTACTAAATTATACTCGCAAATTATAAAAAAGGATATAAATATGACAGATTTGTATAAGGTGCCTGCGGATGGTACCAAGATAAAAGTTGATGATAGTTTTGGGTTTGATGTGCCGTCTAATCCGATAATACCTTTTATAGAGGGTGACGGAATCGGTGCGGATATCTGGAGTGCTACTAGACATGTGTTGGATAGTGCGGTGAAAAAATCGTACGGGGCGGATCGTGAAATCAAGTGGATGGAGGTGTATGCGGGGGAGAAGGCGAATGAGCTGACAGGCGAGTGGTTACCTCAGAAAACCCTTGATACGATAAAAGATTTTCACATAGCTATAAAAGGACCTCTTACTACACCCGTGGGAGGAGGATTCAGAAGTTTGAATGTGTCTATCAGACAAAAACTTGTTCTGTATGCCTGTGTTAGACCGGTAACCTATTTTGACGGAGTTCCATCGCCTGTTAAACGACCTGAATTGGTGGATATGGTCATTTTTAGAGAAAATACCGAAGATGTCTATTCCGGGATAGAGTGGCCTGCGGGATCCGAAGAGGCTACCAAAGTAATCGATTTTTTGAATAACGAAATAGGGTGTGACATTAGAAGCGATTCGGGGATAGGTATCAAACCGATAAGCGTCACCGCTACAAAGAGGCTTGTGCGCAAAGCGGTTCAGTATGCTATAGATCATAATAGAAAAGTTGTTACGCTTGTCCATAAAGGCAATATAATGAAGTTCACGGAGGGTGCTTTCAGAGATTGGGGTTATCAACTTGCCCTTGATGAGTTTCCGGATGTTACTATATCTGAAAAAGATCTGTGGGATAATTATCAGGGTAAACTCCCCGAAGGAAAAATATTGATAAATGATAGAATAGCGGATGCCATGTTCCAACAGATATTGACCCGTCCTTCCGAATACAGTGTGTTGGCTATGCCGAATCTCAATGGGGATTATATGTCCGATGCTTTGGTTGCTCAAGTCGGCGGGCTCGGTCTTGGACCCGGTGCCAATATAGGTGACGGAGTGGCTGTCTTTGAGGCGACTCACGGTACCGCTCCGAAATATGCGGGGATGGATAAGGTCAACCCGGGGTCGCTTATTTTATCGGGTGTTATGATGTTGGAATATATGGGCTGGAAGGAATCGGCACGGATAGTTGTTGACGCGCTGCAGAAAACCATATCAAATAAAACAGTTACTTATGATCTTGAAAGACAGATGTCAGGTGCCAAATTACTCAAATGCTCGGAATTCGGTAACGCTATCGTGGCTAATATGTAAAATCTTTGTAGGAGGAATACAAAATGGTTTCAAAAAAGGTCGGATTGGTGTCTCTTTTGTTGTTGGTCTTTTATGGAGGCGTTTTGTGTGCGGGGAACGGTGTTTCTGCCTTGAAGGCAGGGGAAGAACCTGAGTTTTTTGATCTTGTGAACAAAAAAGCAGGGTTTACGATCAGTGTGCCGCAAAACTGGGATACGGCGCAGAAATTTTTTGGGGCGATGACTATGCTCATATCACCGGACGGAGCCAGTCTGAATGTCGTTTTAGACGAACTTGCGGATGAAATAACTACCAAAGAGTATGTCGATAAATCTGATAGTGAATATCCCAAAATGTTCAAAAAGTTTGAACAGCATCAAAGAGAGCCGTTTGTATCGGAAGATTTGATGGGGATTTTGTCTACGTACTCGTATGAAAGAGACGGGAAGAGGACAAAACTTATGCAGGTTGTTTTTGCTTTCGGGAGGCGGGTATATGTTTTGTCTTGTGGCGCTGACGTTGACCTTTATCCAAAATACGAACCTGTTTTTAGAAAAATTGTCGGTAGCTTTAAATTGACAAAATAGTTTGTTTTGGCGGGAAATAAGTTTCATAAAATAATCGAAAACCATTATGCGGATTTTGCCCGGTTTTGAAAAGTTAGATAAATTTAAGTCTTCTGTAAACGAGGCGGTTTTTTGTGGCGGTGTGGCTTTTTCAGGGTTGAGAAATGCGTCGAAAGCTCTTTTTATCGATCGGTTAAAAAAAACGTTCAATAGACCGATTGTTGTTGTCACTAAAGGCGCTAAAGAGGAAGAATCGCTACTTGACGATTTTGGGCTGATTTGTCCTGAAAACCTGTACTCTTTTCCGCCGTGGGAGGTAATACCTAATGAAGGATCTGCCCCGCATAAAGATTTGTCTGCGGATAGGTTTGCCGTTTTAAATCGCCTGATTAATCCTGATAATGAACCTGTTACAATAATTATTCAAGCAGGTTCTCTTATACAAAAAACAGTTGATATTGAATCGTTTAAGAAAAAACTTATAACTTTAAAAAAATCTCAAGATATAAATTTCTCCGATCTTGTAAGGAAAATATTTCATCTGGGATACGAAAGAGTCGATCGGGTTGAGGCTGTAGGAGAATACAGTGTCAGGGGAGGGATAATTGATCTGTATTCCCTCTCTTATGAACTGCCGTACAGGATAGAGTTTTGGGGAGATTCAATAGATACGATACGTGTTTTTGACCCGTCAACACAGTTATCCCAACGACAGGTCGAGTCGGTAGATATTTTTCCCGCCGATGAGATGTCGTTTTATAAAAATAATCGGACTGCTTCCTTTTTTGATTCTATCCCAAAAGATTCGATAATAATTTTAGATGAACCGTCAGGTATTTTAGAGAAACTTAACCGTTACGAAAATTTTGTCGAAGAGGATAAAACTTTTTTCTCTACACCCGATGAGATTTTCAGCCGTATACGAAATTTCACACATACCTCTGTTTGTACCGAGATTCAAGACAGTAATCCATTTTTTCCTGTAAAACAGAACGTTGTTTTCGGGATAACCGCTCTTGATTTTTTAAATAGAAAGGTTTGCGAAAAAAAACCGCACGATTTTATGGACGAGAGGCTTGATGAGCTGAATTCGTTGATAAAAGACGGTTTTACAGTGGTATTTGTATTTAATAATGTTGGAGAACAACAACGTTTTTTTGAGATCTGTGAAGATAAAAACTATACGGGAATAAAACAATCGGTTTCCGTGATAGGGCATATTAGTGGTGGGTTTGTGTTCCCCGAGACCCAATTCGCTATGGTATCGGATGAGGAGATTTTTGGGCGTTATCGAGCGAGGCGTTCAAGAAGACGGTTTAAATATACCGTTGCGATTAAAGATTTATCAAACATAAATATCGGTGACCTTGTTGTGCACGTGAATTACGGGATAGGCAGGTATCAAGGAGTCCAGAAGATAAAACAGTCGGATGGCGCATTTAGAGAAATGATTGTTTTGGAGTATGCGAAAAAAGCGAAACTGTATGTGCCTCTTATTCACTCTAATTTTGTTCAAAGGTATGTCGGATGCGGGTATAGGTTGTCTTGTGAACTGGATACGCTGGGGACTTCTTTGTGGAGCAAGAAACGTAAGGCGGCGGAGGAATCTGTGTTGGATCTGGCGGCGGAATTCCTTGATATTCAAGCGGCTAGAAAGGTGTTGAGAGGAAACCGTTTTGATAAAGATTCCGCATGGCAAAGAGAATTTGAGACATCGTTTATCTATGAGGAAACACCGGACCAGAATAACGCCATAGAAGCTGTGAAATCCGATATGGAATCCGATCGTCCGATGGATCGGCTTATCTGTGGCGATGTGGGTTATGGCAAAACGGAGGTGGCGATAAGAGCTACTTTTAAGGCTGTGATGAACAATAAGCAGGTCGCCATTATGGTTCCGACAACTATTTTAGCCCAACAGCATTATAAAGTTTTTACCGAAAGAATGGCGGATTACCCTGTCCGTATAGAAATGTTGAGCCGTTTCAGAACAGCCGGTCAGCAAAAAGAAATCATCGCCGATTTGCAAAAAGGCACAATCGATGTCATTGTGGGTACTCATAGGTTAATCCAACCCGATGTAAAATTCAAAGATTTAGGATTGGTGATAATCGACGAAGAACAGCGTTTCGGTGTGACTCATAAAGAGCGGTTTAAACTTATCAGACGGATGGTTGATGTTTTGACTTTAACCGCTACACCGATTCCTCGGACACTTTATCTTGCCCTTGTGGGCGCCAGAGACATGAGCACTATAAATACTCCTCCCGAAGATAGATTACCGGTTGAAACGCATGTTACCGTGGCGGAAGATAATATTATCAGGCAGGCGATTCAAAGAGAATTAAATAGGGAGGGACAGGTGTTTTTTGTCCATAACCGTGTGAAAACAATATATAAAATGGAAGAGAAAATAAAAAAATTGGTGCCGTCTGTCAAAACAGGTGTTGCCCATGATCAGATGCATGAGAAGGCGTTGGCTAAGATGATGGAGCTTTTTCGTGCGGGCGAAATAGACCTTCTGGTTTGTACAACAATAATTGAGTCGGGACTTGATATCCCTAACGCTAACACGATCATAATCGATAGAGCGGATCGGTTTGGGCTGGCGGATCTGTATCAGCTTAGAGGACGGGTCGGCAGATATAAAAATCGTGCGTACGCTTATCTGTTAATGCCGCCTTATAAGGTTTCGTCACAACAGGCAGACCGTAGAATAAATGCCATAGAGGCTCATCAGGAACTAGGGGCGGGGTTTCATATCGCTATGCGTGACTTGGAGATTAGGGGGGCGGGGAATATTTTGGGCGATAAACAACATGGGCATATATCTGCCGTCGGATTTGATCTGTATTGCAAAATGTTGAGAAACGCAGTCTCAAACTTGAAAGGCGAACCTGTACCGGAAATCCCAAAGGTTGTAGTTAAACTGGGATTCGATCCTTATATCCCGTCGTCGTATATCCAGACGGAAACTCAAAGAGTAGCGATATACGGCAGATTGCAGGAGCTGATATCTATCAAACAGGTGCAAGAAATAAAAAAAGAACTGAAAGATATATACGGACATTTACCGGCAGAAGTCAAAATTTTACTGAATTGTGTTGAAATAAAATTGTATGCGTTTGCTAAAAATATCGATAATGTAGAGCTAAGAGACGGTAAACTTATACTAAAATCAGGTGAATATTTTGTAACCGAAGACGGTCAAAAGTATTATCGGGTGGATGTATCGAAAAAGGTATCAAAATTAAAACAAACCGTAGCGATAAAAAATATTTTAAAAAAGTTACCGCCTGTGATAAACTGTGGTTTCTAACTTCCGCTATTTCTAAAAAAAAGGGTTTTCTAATATGCGTTATATAGTATCGAGTTTTTTGATTATAATGGGTCTTTTTGTGTCAACCGGTCTCATTGCTCAAGGCGATAGAATCTTAGCGAGGGTTAACGATGACGTAGTGACTTTATCTGACCTAGAAGAACGGTTGCGTCCGATAATAGCTAAGTATGAGAGTTCTTATTCGGGGGAAGAGTTGTTAGAGAATCTTGCTAAAGCTGAAAAGTATTGGCTGAACCAGCTTATAGAAAATAAACTTATCCTTCAGGATGCGGAGAAACAAGGTATCGAAATATCTCCCGAACAGCTTGAGGAAAGAGTCGAGCGGATTAAATCGGATTTCGAATCGGAATTGCAATTTAAGGTTTTTCTCGAGTCTCAAGGCATGAACATCGACCAGCTGAAAAAAAGTGTCGAGGAGAATATGAAAATCGGGATCTCCACCATGAGGATAAGACAAAAAGCGAAATACAAAATCTCACCGAAAGAAGTCGCTCAGTATTATGAAGATCATAAAAAGTCGTTCAGTGAGGATGGAATGGTCAGGGCGTCTCATATCTTGATCAGACAGAAAGATAACGACGCCGCAACTGAAAAGTTAGCCGAAGAGGTTTACTCAAAACTCAAAAACGGAGGGGATTTTGCTACACTTGCGCGTGAGTATTCCGATGGACCGCATGCCGAGGAGGGCGGTGATCTTGGTTTTTTCGTCGCCGGACAGCATATCCCTGAAATAGATGATGTGATCAAAAAATTAAAAGTCGGTGAGTTGAGCAAACCGTTCAAATCTAGGTTGGGGTATCATATACTTGTTGTTAAACAACGCAAAAAGTCCAGAGTCAAACCTTTCAGCGAAGCCCAATCGGAAATAGAAGATATTCTCTTGCGAGAAAAGGCGAAAGAGATCTGGGATAAGTGGATCGCCGGCTTGAAAGAGAAAGCCTTTATTGAAATTTACGAGAATCCTTGAGCGTTAACTGTCAAAAGAGAGAATTCCCCATGCCTGTTAAGCCTGTAATCGGAATATCTATGGGCGATCCTTCCGGAATCGGTCCTGAAATAATCATAAAATCGCTAAAATCTATGCGTTGGGATTTTGTGCCTTTGTTGTTGGGCAAAATAGATCTGTTTCGTTTCTATAATAAACTTTACGGTTTAGGATCTGATTTTTATTCCGTCGATTCTGTCGACGATATTTCAGGTGTCGAGAAATTGCCGGTTTTGGAAGTCTTGAAAAATGAGGATATTGTTTGCACTCAGGGAATCAGTTCGATTGAGGGTGCTAGAATGGCTATGGAATCGGTCGCTGTGGGGGCTGATTTGGCGATGAATAAAAAAATAGATGCCATTGTTACCGCCCCGATATGTAAAAAATCTATCAATGATGCGGGTTATAATTTTAAGGGGCATACCGATTTCCTAGCTAAAATCACGGGGTCGGAGAAATTTGCTATGATGCTGGTGGGCGGTAAGTTAAAGGTTGTATTGGTTACTATACATATCCCTTTTAGACAAGTTATTGAGGAGTTGAGTGTTGAGGCTGTTTTATCGACGATCAGGATTACGAATGACGGATTAAAACAATTTGGGATAACCTGTCCCAGAATAGCTGTTTGTGGTCTAAACCCTCATG
>CAZFUR010000084.1:0-3854 GCA_964522245.1 uncultured bacterium
TATTTTAACATACGGTCTTTTACCGAAAGAGGAGATTAAACCGCAGTTTGATCTTTATCCCGTTATGTCGTGGAGGGGTAGAGTTATCCACTGTAAAACCGTCAAGTCTGGGCAACCGATAAGTTACGGTTGTACTCATATAGTCTCATCCGATACGAAAATAGCGACTGTTCCCATCGGTTATGCCGATGGCTATATGCGTAGTTTATCGAATAAAGGGTTTGTTTTAGTAAATGGCAGAAGATCTCCTATTGTGGGAACCGTAACGATGGATCAGATTATGGTTGATGTGGGATTGGATTCGGATGTTTCTGTCGGAGATGAGGTTACTATCATAGGTTCGCAGATCAATGAGAGAATTTCTCTTGAGGAGTTGAGTCATTCGGCGGGTACTATCTCCTATGAGTTGGCTTGCAATGCCGGCAGACGTGCCGATAGATTTTATTTCTACTCTTAGTTTTAACTTATTAAATTTCACTCATTTATATCTATTTGTTTATCTTATATTTTTTTCTTAAAATTCAAAAAAACATATCAAGACTATTCTGTAAATTCCGAAACTATTAATGGTGTATATCGTAATATAATGAAGGGCTGGTTATGAGAAAAGGGTTGAGTTTTTCTAGGATGGGGTCTGATTTAAGACCGAATGCCGGTGGTTTTCAGAAAAAACCGGGTGTGGCGGATGTGGTGGCGAAAAAGCGTCTTGGGGAAGAGATGATAGCACGTGTCAATGAGCTTCCGTCTTTGCCTACCGTGGTTATGAAGGTAATTGAGCTGATAAATGATGATTCTTCCAATGCTGATAATTTTGAGAAATACCTTAGACAAGATCAGGCATTGACTGCAAGGTTATTAAAGATAGTGAACTCGTCATTTTTCGGGCTACGTCAGAAAATCAATTCAATATCTCAAGCGATTGTGATGATCGGGTATAATTCTCTAAAAAATCTTGTGCTTGCGGCGTCTACGAATAAACTATTGGAGGGGGCATTTCCGGGGTATGGTTTCAGAGAAAACGGTATGTGGCAACATTCGTTTATGTGTGCTACGTGGGCAAAAAAGATTTCCAAACAGTTGGGTATGAGTACGGAACAGTCTGAGGGGTTATTTATAGCCGGGCTTTTGCATGATGTCGGTAAACTTATACTCGCAAGCCACATTACTCATAATTGTAAAGAAATGCTTGCTCAGTTGGTCGTTGAGGATGGGATAGTTTCCAAAGCGGAACGTACTATTTTGGGTATTGATCACTCTGAGATAGGATGCAGAATTGCCCAGAAATGGAATTTTCCCGCTAAATTGGCTAACATAATAAAGTATCATCACAATATAGGATCTGCTATAGCTGATCAAGAAGAGATAGCGGTGATTCACTTGGTGAATCATATGTTGATTGTGGGTAAATATGGAATGTACGATAACTTCCCATTGAATAGTGAATTGTCAGAGGATTGTTATAAGTATTTGGATATTGATGACGACAAAATTAATTTATTTCAAGAGCAGATTCACGAAAGCGTTAAAAATTGGCAGGAGACATAAATATTGGATCGGAACGATAATTGTTTAGATGTCAGCTTAAATGATTTTATTAGAATATCTCAAAGATTGAATTCCTGTGTTGATTTCATATCTTTTTATTCTGATCTTGAAGGGTTGTTGTTTAGGTTTGGTTATTGCTCAAAATTTTCTGTGATTATCTATTATGATCAACTAAAAGATTTTTATTTGGAATATTCCAATCTCATAGACGGCGAGTCTTTTAATACGGAATCGTTATCTTTTGATGGGTCTGTGCTTTATGAATGTTTTACCGATAAGAAACCTGTTTATGTTGCCGATGGAGAAGACGCGATTGTCTTTGAGTTTGCCGGACGCAAGTATGAGACATTAGGTTGTGAGCCTTTGCTGTATAGGAATCAGATTTTTGGCATGATTCTCTTTCATAAGACTAGACATGAGAAGGTTTTAAATGAGAGAATGCTTCATGTTGTATCCAACCTTGCTTCTACAACCATTATAAATCTGCAACTTTATCAAGAGACAAATCAGGAAGCTAGCGAGAATGCGGCTAAACTTTGGGCGATAAGCAGTGCGGGTGAATTATTGAGCCATATGGATCTGGATACATTGCTTGTTAAAGTTATGGAGTTGGTTTTGAGTATTGTGTCTGCTCAAGTAGGATCTATTATGATTATTGAAAATGATGAGTTATCCACAAAAGTTGAGTGGGGACTTGAGGATAAGGTGATAAAAAGGGTTAAACATTCTTCCGGTGTGCCTTTGGTTGAATATGTTTTTCATGAAAAAGAGCCGTTTTTGACGCTGAATCTTAAAGAAGATGATCGTATAAACGACGAAAGTCTGGACGTAGAGATCGAATCGTTGCTAAGCATACCTCTTTATACGGCCAGCAGGAATATTGGTGTGGTTAATATCATCAATTCATCCGATAGGGAAAAGTTTTCCGATAAAGATATTGATCTTCTGGTCACGATGACGAATTTGGTTTCTATCAGTATAGAGAATGCGCTGTTGTATAAAGTCGCTCTTGAACGTGAAAGAATTAGAGAACAGCTTAATATAGCTCATAAAATTCAACAGGATTTGATGCCTAGTAAATCTCCTGAATTGGATGATTATTGTATTGATGGTGTAAACCTTACTTGCGACGAGACGGGTGGGGATTATTATGATTATTTTTCCGTCAATCCTGAGAAACATCTGAACATAATTGTTGGTGATGTGTCGGGTCATGGTATTGCGGCGGCACTGTTTATGGCGACTGCGAGGGTTCATTTGCGCACAGCTATGACTAATATAGACAGTTTAAGCGCAGCGATGGAACAGGTAAATACTCTTTTGATACAAGATATGGAAACCAATGATAAGTTTATCACTATAATAGCCATGACTTTGGATTTGGCTAAGAAAAAAATCAGATACATTAGTGCCGGGCATGAGACAGGTATAGTATATAGAGAGTCATCGGACTCTTTCATAGAGCTTCACTCTACCGGATTGCCGTTAGGTTTGATCGATGGGGCGACTTTTGAGGAAAAAGAATATCAATTACAAGAAGGTGATGTTGTACTGCTTTATACCGATGGTATCAAAGAGGCGATGAATAACAAAGAGGAGATGTTCGGTTTTCCTAAGATAAAAGAACTACTAAAAAAATATTCTCATTTTCCTGTAGATGAGATAAAAAACAAAATTTTTGAAGAAGTAGAAACGTTTTGTCAAGGTGTTCCAAGGGAAGATGATTGGACGGTGGTAGTTTTGAAAGTTAAGGAATCGCCTGAAGGGAATGACTCTAAAAAGAAATCTATCAAAAACAAAGAAGATGTTGAGAATTGCGAAAATAATGGTGGAGTAAAATATTTGTCAAAAAAACCTGTTATCAAAGGTGAGAAATTGTTTGAGGAAGAAGTTGATAACAATCTGATTCAAAAAGAAATAGTTTTAGATAAATTGATCAGTCTTGTTGAGAAAAATACAGATATTGATAATGAATCTGAAGAGATGTTTAATCTTAGGCTTTGTCTTGATGAGGCGATGACGAATAGTATTTTACACGGTAACAACGGGGATGATAGTAAGAAGTTATATGTTGCGTTATTCAAAGAGAAGAATCATATTTCTTTTTTGATTAAGGATGAAGGTGAAGGATTTGATGCTAATCAGATTGAAATTAGCGGTTCTCCTCCTCTATGGGAACTTGAGAACGGACGAGGAGTTTATTTGATAGGCAAGTTAATGGATGAGGTGGTTTTCTTTGATGGCGGTGCGAGCATCTTTATGAAAAAAACAACTTAGAAATATATAATTGGAGACCAAGACGATGAATT
>CAZFUR010000084.1:3864-7417 GCA_964522245.1 uncultured bacterium
TCCTAATTATGAACTTGAGCAAAACGAAGATTATTTGCTGATAGTTCTCAAGAATAGTAAAATTTTAAATGAGAGCAATATTATACAGATTCATGAAGATATTATGGATCTTATAAAGGATAAAGCTGGTATTAAAGTCATTTTAGATTTTGAGAAGGTGAAATATTTATCTAGTAGTGTGCTTAGTAAACTTGTAGTGATATACAAACATATTATTGCTCAAAAGGGTCAGTTTTTCATCTGTTCTGTAGATATTGTTCTGATGCGAATTTTTAAAATAACTAAATTGGATCAACTTTTTCAGATTTTTCCCGATAAACAAACAGCTGTTGAAGCGTTGGGATAATAGATGTAGCTGTTTGCAGTGTCAAAAAAATAGTTTATAGCGTGTCTTTCCCCCCAGAGCTAGTCAAATTCATTATTTTTAAAGATTGTGTCATGGTGTGAAAATTTTTCTGTTAGAAATAAGCAATTGATGATACAATGTCTTACTCGGTGTCGGAATGTGTTGTGAAAGGGGTGTTGTTTGTGCCTCGGAGTGTTTTTATTGTAATTTATCAAAGGCGTATAAAATGTTTTTATTTAAGATCGTAAAGTCCAGCATTACTTCTCATAAGGAGATACTTGGCGGATATGGGATATACTTTGGTGTGTTTTCTATTACCGCCTGCATCGTACTCCAAGGCTAGTATATAATTTCACAAAACATTAATTATTATTAAAATAAGAAGTATTGAATATAAACTCTTCAATATTAAAGAGTTAATTAAGAAGGGGAAGAGATATGAGTAAAAAGGGTTCAGAAATAATATTAGAGGCTTTAAGACAGGAAAAAGTAGAGGCCATTTTTGGGTATCCGGGTGGGTCTGTCATAGATATATTTGATCGTCTGTACAGCTCTAAGATAAAGTATTATCTTGTTCGTCACGAACAGGCGGCGGCACATGCCGCAGACGGTTATGCGCGTGCCACGGGTAAAGTAGGTGTTTGTCTGGCAACCTCCGGTCCGGGTGCTACTAATCTTGTTACAGGTATAGCCACGGCGAATATGGATTCTATTCCTATGGTTGCTTTGTGTGGGCAGGTGCCTTCTACCATGATAGGCAACGATGCTTTTCAAGAAGCGGATATGACAGGTATAACCAGATCGATATGTAAACATAATTTTTTGGTTAAAAGTGTGGATGAGTTACCTCAAATCTTGAAAGAGGCGTTTTATATTGCTTCTACCGGAAGACCCGGTCCCGTTCTTGTGGATATTCCAAAAAATGTGCAACAACAATCAACCTCCAACGAGTATCCCGGCGAGGTTAATATAAGGAGTTATAAACCTAATTACAAGGGGCACATTAAACAGATAGAAAAATTGGCAAATGCTATTAAAAAAGCCAAGAAACCTCTTATCTATGCCGGTGGTGGTGTTATTATGTCGGGGGCATCCGATGAGTTGCTGAAACTTGTCAACAAAACTGATATTCCTGTAACAGCTACTTTGATGGGGTTGGGATGTTTTCCTGAGAATCATCCTATGTCTTTGAAGATGCTTGGTATGCACGGGACACAATATGCCAATTACGCTGTTATGGAATGTGATTTACTCATTTCCATCGGTGCTCGTTTTGATGATAGAATCACAGGCAAAATCAGTACGTTTGCGCCAAACGCGAAAATAGCGCATGTTGATATTGATCCTACGGCGATCAGCAAAAGCGTTGCGGTCGATATACCTGTGGTCGGAGACGCTAAAGATGTGTTGATTAAACTCAACAAAATAGTTGAGAAACCTGATACCGCTAAGTGGCTTGAGACCATATCTAGGTGGAAAAAGGAATATCCTCTGTGTTATGACGATGCGGGCGACGAGATAAAACCTCAATATGTTGTTGAGAAGATAAATGAGGTTACGAATGGCGACGCCATTATATCTACAGAGGTTGGTCAGAACCAGATGTGGGCGGCTCAGTTTTATCAGCACATGAAACCGAGGCATTTTCTTTCTTCGGGTGGATTGGGTACTATGGGGTACGGTTTTCCTGCGGCGATAGGTGCTCAGGTGGCTTATCCAGATAAGGTTGTTTTTGATATTGCGGGCGATGGCAGTTTTCAGATGAATATTCAGGAATTGGCTACGGCGGTTATAAACAGGTTACCGGTGAATGTGGCTATTTTGAACAATAGTTGTCTTGGGATGGTTCGTCAGTGGCAGGAGCTGTTTTACGATAGGCGGTATGCGGCGACATGTTTGTTGCCTATAGGTGAATGTCATAAGGGATGTACGGGTGCCGAACAGAAGTGTCCTTCGGATTATATTCCTAATTTTGTTAAAGTCGCCGAGGCGTATTCGGCAGTAGGTATTAGAGTAGAGAAAAAAGCCGATGTAGTGCCTGCTCTGGAAGAAGCGATAAAAGATAAAAAACGTCCTGTTGTTTTGGATTTTAAGGTTGCAGGGGAAGAAAATGTTTATCCGATGGTTCCGGCCGGAGCGTCTTTAAAACAGATGATAAATGGAATTTCTTGATAAAACAAGATTATATAAGGAGGCTTAAAATTGAAACATACACTATCAGTTTTAGTTGAGAATAAGTTTGGTGTTTTGGCTAGAATAGCCGGGTTGTTTAGTTGCAGGGGGTTTAATATCGATAGTCTGACTGTCGGCGAGACCCATGACCCGTCAATATCTAGAATGACGATTGTTGTAAAAGGTGACGACGCTGTTTTGGAGCAGGTCAACAAACAGCTTAATAAACTTATAGATGTCATTAAGGTTCAGGAGTACTCTGATAAAAATTATGTCGAGACCGAATTGGTTTTGCTCAGGGTTCACGCGACGGCTAAAAATAGATCGGAGATATTGCAGATTATTGATATTTTTAAGGCGAAAATTTCCGATGTATCGGATAAATCAATAATGGTAGAGCTTACAGGCGATTCTGAGAAAGTCAATTCTTTCATCAATATGATTAAATCGTATGGGATAAAAGAGATGGCAAGAACAGGCAAGGTTGCTTTGGGTAAAGATTAGAAATTAGGGATTTTGTTTAAATAAGATAAAATATTAAAAAGGAGATTTACAATGACTAAAATGTATTATGACAAAGATGCGAATTTGAAATTTTTGAAAGATAAAACCGTTGCTGTTTTAGGTTATGGCAGTCAGGGGCATGCTCATGCGCTAAACCTTAAAGAGAGTGGTATAAATGTGATTGTATCAGAACTTAAAGGTACGGATAATTATAAGAAAGCGGAAAAAAACGGTTTTAAACCTTTGTCCGCCGATGAAGCTGTGAAAAAAGCGGATGTTATTGTTGTTCTTCTTCCTGACCAGACACAAGCGATAGTTTATAATCAGAGTATAAAAGATAATATTAAGTCTGGAAGTTACCTGATGTTTGCGCACGGTTTTAACATTCATTTTGGCCAGATAGTTCCGCCGAAAGGTGTGAATGTGTTTATGATTGCGCCGAAAGGTCCGGGGCACCTTGTTAGAAGGACATATACAGAGGGTACGGGTGTTCCTTGTCTGATTGCTGTTCATCAGGATCCATCTGGCGAT
>CAZFUR010000085.1:0-7413 GCA_964522245.1 uncultured bacterium
TCGGTAAGATAGGTATCAGAGAGAGGGTTCTTCTAAAAAACAGAGGTTTATCTCGATCGGAGATGACTGAGATTAGAGAGCATCCCGTCATAGGGTATAACATTATCAAACCGATTAATTTTGGTTTTGACGTGGCAAAAGCCGTGTTACAACATCATGAGGCTTATGATGGCTCAGGTTATCCGTTTGGATTGACAAGCGGCGAGATTTGTTTGGGCGCAAAGATACTGCATATCGCAGATGCTTATGACGCAATGACCTGCGACAGACCTTACAGAACAGCCCTTACAGAGATGTATGCTATCGAAGAGTTGAATCATTGTTTAGGCAAACAGTTTGATCCTGAGATACTGAAGGTATTCTTTTCTATATTGTCCGCTAAAAAATCTGATAAATAAGTTATTTTTCTTTATTTTCTGCTCATATTGTGTAAAATAAAACCTCATTTTTTAGAATGGTTTATTTTGGGGTAGGGAATAAGGTATGGATAAAATTTACGTTGTTGATTTTGGTGGTCAGTACACTCATCTTATAACAAATCGTATAAGGGGGCTGAATGTTCTAGCGCAGATTAGGCATCCTGACGATTCTATCGATCTGTTTGAATCTGCGAGAGGTCTGATTTTTTCCGGAGGTCCGAACAGTGTTTATGAGGATTCGCTGTCTTTTAACAAGGAGCTGTTTGATCTTGGAGTGCCTATTTTGGGGTTATGTTTTGGACTACAATTGATTGTCGATCGGTTTGGCGGAAGAGTGAAACCGGGGCATAAAGAATACGGTGTAGCTTGTTTGGATATAACGGATCGGGACGGTATTTTTTCCGGTTTATCGCTTCAGGAACAAGTTTGGATGAGTCATGGGGATTCTGTGGTTGAGTTGCCTGACGGTTTTAAATCGGTTGGAGGAACGCGTGATTGTCCTTATGCGGCTATATCGAATGAGGAAAAACAGATATACGGTTTTCAGTTTCACCCGGAGGTGTCTCATACCCCTAACGGAATGCGGATGCTGGAGAATTTTGTGAGTATATGTGGTTGCGAAAGAAACTGGACGACTAAAGGGTATCTAAACGAGATCAAAGAGTCGCTAATCGATCAGATCGGGGATAAAAAGGTTTTCATGTTAGTTTCCGGTGGGGTCGATTCTACGGTTGCCTTTACTTTGTTGAATGAGGTTTTGGGTAAAGATCGGGTTCTCGGTCTTAACATAGATAACGGTTTTTGTCGTAAAGGTGAGATCGATTCTATAAAAGAGATGATGAGTGAACACCGCTACGACAACCTTATCATGGAAGACCATTCAGACAGATTTTTGAGTAATCTTGAAGGAGTTGTTCAACCTGAGGCAAAAAGAAAAATTATAGGTAACACGTTTATCGAAGTATCCGATTCTTCTCTAAAAAAACTTAATTTGAATCCTGATGAGTGGTTGCTGGGGCAAGGAACGATATATCCTGATACGATCGAATCCGGTGGGTCAAAAAATGCGGCTCTAATCAAAACTCATCATAACAGAGTAGAATTAATAGAGGATTTGATAAAAAAGGGGTTGGTCGTTGAACCTTTGGCAGGTTTATATAAAGATGAGGTCAGAAATTTAGGTATTGAATTGGGGTTACCGGAAGAGATGGTTTGGCGTCATCCGTTTCCGGGACCGGGTTTAGCGGTTAGGACGTTGTGCAGTTCTGGCGAAGAAGATGAGTCGGTTCGTTTGCCCGAAGATTCCGTCAGGTTTTGTGAAGAGAAAGGTTTTGAAGTTGGCGTTTTACCTGTGAAAAGTGTCGGTGTACAGGGTGATTCCCGTTCTTATGCTCATCCTGCGGTTGTGTATGGTCGTAAAGATTGGAAATTTTTGGAGGATTTGTCTACATATCTTACCAACAACCATACCTATATTAATAGGGTGGTGGTTATGTTGTCTCCTTCAAAACTACCGTCATTAAAGTTGAAAAAATCTTACCTCACTAAAGATCGGCTGGATATGCTAAGAGAGGTTGATGCGGTTGTGATGAAGTTTCTCCACGAGAAAACCCTGACACGAATAATCTGGCAGATGCCGACCGTTCTTTTGCCGTTGTCATCGGATGGGAATAAGGAGTGTATCGTGCTGAGACCTGTGATAACCAGAGACTTCATGACGGCAAGATTCGCTGAGATAGTTTGGGATGATCTGGATAAGTTGGCGCAAGAAATCATGAAATTCGATTTTATAGACGCATTATTTTATGATATAACACACAAACCACCCGGTACGATAGAGTGGGAATGACAATCAACACTTAAATAATTAAAATATTAATTAGAACAAAAAAAATATTTTGTTGACAATAGATGTTTTTTGTTATTAAGATGTAAGGTATTACTTTGTTTATATTGGCTAAGGAGTGGGGGTGTCCCACTCTTTTGTTTTAGTGGAGGAGATAATAATGAATGGCGAGTTACTGTTAGTTTTAGAGCATATAGAACGAGACAAAAGAATTACCAGAAAAGTTTTGATTGAGGCGATTGAATCTTCGCTGATTTCGGCGTCTAAAAAACGGTTGGGCAAAGATCAGGAGGTTACCGTAAAGATCAATCCGGAAACGGGCGAGATAAAAGTTTTTTCTATTCTTGAGGTGGTCAAGAAACTGGAAGACGAGAATAAAGAGATTTTGCTTGCCGATGCGAAAAAGATAGATTCCGATGCCAAAGTCGGTGATTTTGTGAATAAAGAGATTACTCCGTCAAATTTTGGCAGGATTGCAGCACAGACCGCTAAACAGGTTATAATTCAGAAAATCAGAGAAGCCGAGCGGGAGATAGTTTTTGGAGAGTACAAAGATAGGGTCGGAGACATCGTGAACGGAGTCATCAGACGAGTTGAGAGGGGAAACATAATTGTCGATTTAGGCAGGACTGAAGCAGTATTGCCTTACAAAGAGCAGTCTCCTAACGAGAATTATCCGATAGGAGCTCGGATGGGCTTTTATATTCTAGATGTCAGAGACATGACAAGAGGTCCTGATGTTATCCTTTCAAGAAGTCATCCGGGGTTGGTTCACAGGTTATTTGAGATAGAGGTTCCTGAGATTGCCGAGGGGACCGTAGAGGTTAAGGCGGTTGCTAGAGAACCGGGTTACAGATCTAAGATTGCCGTTTCATCTACTATTGAGAAGGTTGATCCTGTCGGTGCTTGTGTCGGTTTGCGTGGTGAGAGAGTCAAAACTATAGTGAGTGAACTTGGTGGTGAGAAAATAGATATTGTTCGCTACAGCGGGAATGTGTCTACGTTTGTTGAGAACTCTTTGAGTCCGGCTGAGGTTTCGTCTATAAAACTTGATGAGAAAAATAAGAGTATGGAAATTACCGTAAGAGCGGATCAATTTTCATTGGCGATAGGTAAAAAAGGGCAAAATGCTCGTTTAACGTCTAAGTTGGTCGGTTGGCGAATTGATATAAAGAAACAGTCAGACGGGTTGACTTTATCTAAGGGAGATTCTCTGGTAGACGGTATTCCGGGGGTATCGGAAAAGATAAACAAACAGTTGTTTGATGCTGGCTATAATACTCTGGATGCTTTACAATAGATGGATGTGGATAAATTGAAGGAAATAAAAGGTCTTCGTGATCCGACGGCTCTAAAAATCATGGATTGTGTATCTGAGTATATAAGAAAAGAAAATTCTAAGACAAAATTAGACGCAATTGTAGCCGCAAAAAGTGCTAATTTAGAAAGATAAAAGGTTTTTACGTATGCGTGTTCACGAGTTAGCCGCTAAGTTGGGTAAAACGGCGAAAGAATTGATACCGCTTCTTGTTGAATCGGGTTTCGATGTGTCAAATCATATGAGCGGTATGGACGATGATCTCATTGAGCAATGGTTGAAGAAGAATGAAGCGGGAGCCGTTAAAAAAGCGGATTTAAAACCTGACAAGAAAGATCGAGAATCTAATAAGAAAAAATCTTCGGCTAAAAAGGTTATTGAGGATAAAAAAGAACAAGAGATTCCTGATGTTCCTTCAAATAAGGTTAAACAGCCTTCCGCTGATTCCGAGGGGATACCTGAGGTTTCTATAGGCAAAGATATTCAGATTAAGGAATTATCTGAGTTGTTGGGTAAATCTGTATCTTTGGTTATCGGTAAGTTGATAGAATTAGGAGTCATGGCTAATCAGAATCAAAAAATTGACCATGAGACTGCGGCAATAGTCGCGCATGAATTCGGTTTTGAGGTTTCCATGGAAGAGAAATCCGATCCTGAACCTATCAAAGAGGAGCCGAAAGAAGAAGAAGAGGAGGTTGATGAAAGTCAGTTGATCCCCAAAGCACCTGTTGTTACTTTTATGGGTCATGTTGATCATGGTAAGACGTCGCTCCTTGATTGTATAAGAAATGCCAAGGTTGCGGATGGGGAAGCAGGCAAAATAACTCAGCATATGGGTGCGTACGAGGTCTCTTTTCAAGGTGGTCGTATAGTATTTCTTGATACTCCCGGGCACAAAGCCTTTTCTGCCATGCGTTCTAGAGGTGCTAGCGCAACTGATATTGTTGTTTTGGTTGTCGCAGCTGACGATGGGATTATGGAGCAAACTCGTGAGGCGATCAGTCACGCGAGAGCGGCGGATGTGCCTATCATAGTTGCTATAAATAAGATCGATAAAGAGAATGCGGATATTGATAAAGTCTTAAGGCAGTTATCGGAAGTTGAACTTATGCCTGAGGATTGGGGTGGAGACACGATATGTGTTAAGGTATCGGCTATAAAGGGAGAAGGAATAGATCATCTGCTTGAGATGATTCATATTCAAGCGGAAATGATGGAGTTGAAAGCCAACCCCGTGGGTACCTGTAAAGGGATTGTTATTGAGTCTAAGATGACTAGGGGTAGAGGTCCTACCGTTACTGTTTTGGTTCAGCGTGGAGTTTTGAAGGTGGGGGATCCGATTATATGCGGTTCGTTTTCGGGCAAGGTTAAGGCTTTGATTAATGATAGGGGCAAAAACATCAAACAGGCCGGTCCCGCAACGCCGGTGAATGTACTTGGTCTTGACGGTGTGCCTGATGCCGGTGCTGTTTTAGAGTTGTCATCATCTGCTAAAGAGGCGAAAAGGATAGCTGATGAGCGGAAAACGGCTGACAGAAAACTTGTGTTGGAGAATATCAACAAACCGACGACTCTAGAAGAGTTGTATGAGAAGATTGAGTCTGATGAAGCCAAAGAGCTCAAAATTATTATAAAAGGTGATGTGCATGGATCGATAGAGGCGCTTGGTCAATCTCTTGAGGGTCTGAGCAACGATAAAATAGGTGTAAGAATAATTCATCAAGCTGTGGGTGATATAAGCGAGTCGGATATCGTTTTGGCTTCAGCTTCTGATGCGATAGTGATCGGGTTTTGTATTAAGGTGGATAAGCGCGCAAGAGAGATCGCCGAAAAAGAAGGTATAGAGATAAAAACTTATAGCATTATCTATGAAGCTATAGAGGATGTCTATTTGGCTATGAGCGGTCTTTTGGGAACGAAATCTGTCGAAAAGGTTGTTGGGTTGGTAGAGGTTAGAGAGACGTTTAAGATTTCAAGACTTGGTGTGATTGCAGGCTGTTACGTGAAAGACGGTAAAGCTGTGCGTAATGCGAAAGTCCGTTTGAGGCGTGGTGATGAGGAGCTTTTTGACGGTGACCTTGCCGCTCTGAAACGTTTCAAAGACGAAGTGAAAGAGGTTCGTTCAGGAATGGAGTGTGGTGTTAAATTAGAAAAATTCGACGATATAAAAATCGGCGATGAGATGGAATTTTATATAATAGAGAAGGTTCAACAGACTTTCTGATTTTATTTTTTTCAATGTTGTCTGCTCAATTTTTTTTGTTAAGATGACGGGGTGGTCTTTGAAAGGCTATGATTTTTTGTTGGGAGTGTTGGGTGGAATTGGTTATATGCTCACGATGTTGTTTATGATGTTTGTTTTTGGTTGTTTAGGAATTGGTAAGGGGTCTTTAAAGATAAGATGAGTGAACGTTTGAGGAGAGTAAATTCCCTGCTTCAACAGGAAGTCGGGCTGATTATTAACAGGGATTTGCAGAATTCAAAGATGCAGTTTGTGACTGTATTGAGGGCGGATATAAGTTGTGATTTGAGGTCTGGCAGGATATTTGTGTCGATTTTGTGTAAAGATAAAAAAGATATTGATGAAATCGTAGAGTACCTTAATCAGTCTGCGGGGTATGTGCAGAAGTTGTTGGGAAAAAGAGTAAGGTTGCGCTATATGCCTAAGTTGAGGTTTATATACGATGATATAATAGAGCATCGCATTCGGGTCCAGAAGGTTTTAGATAAGATCAAACGCGAGGACTCCTCCCCCCTTGAAAGTGGCGACTCAAAATAAGTTTTCTTTTGTGTGGATAATTATGAATGGAATATTAGTTGTAGATAAACCTATAGGTTGGACATCCCATGATGTTGTGAATTTTGTTCGCAAACGTTTTGGTATAAAAAAAGTTGGTCATGGTGGTACCTTAGATCCTATTGCGACGGGTATTCTTGTTCTTTTTCTTGGCAGGGCTACAAAAACGGTCAAGTGTTATGAGAATGACGACAAAGAGTATCTTGCCGTGATGGCTTTGGGTGTGGATACTTTCTCTAATGACGGTACCGGTAAAATCTTGAGTAAAGAACCGTTAAAATATATTCCTTTCGAGAAAATAAAAGCTGTTTTTTCTAAATTCGTCGGTGAAATATATCAGGTTCCTCCGATGGTTTCTGCTATAAAAGTTGATGGAAAACGACTTTACAAAATGGCATTGAAGGGTAAAACCGTAGATGTTTCTCCGCGTAAACGTGAAATTATGAAGTTGGAAATTTTACATTATCATTATCCTTATGTGATGTTTAGAATGGCTTGTTCCAAAGGGACTTATGTTAGAAAATTGTGTGCGGATATAGGATCGGAGTTGGGGTGTGGAGCTTATATGTCTTCGCTTGTGCGCTTAAAATCGGGACGATTTGATTTTAACGGTGCGCTCACAATAACAGATTTAAGAACGATGACACCCGATGAGATAAGAGAAAGAATGGTTCTAAGACTGCCGTCTTTTACGGAACATGTTTCCTCAAAATGTAATAAAGAGCCGGGTTGATGAAAATCATAGAAGGTTTCAGAAAAGATATTTTTTTAGACAACGTTTTTCTTACGATAGGTGTTTTTGATGGTGTACACATAGGGCATCAGACTGTACTGAAAGCTCTTTTGTCTGACTGTTCTTCTCAAAAGGGCAACACGGTTATTCTGACTTTTCATCCTCATCCCTTAAAAGTGTTACAGCCACAACACTATCCGCCTCAGATAACCTGTACCGGACATAAACTTCAGCTTCTTTCCGATATGGGAATAGATTACTGTTTTTTGATTCCTTTTGATAAAAAGTTCTCTCAATTGT